>PXDE01000370.1 GCA_003566475.1 PVC group bacterium
AACCGGGACTTCCGCAAGGTGGACGAGGCCCGCACCCAGGCGGAAAGGATCGCGGTGTTGCGCGACAGCGTGGCATCCCTGCGCAGGGAGTGGGATGCCATAGGCGGATCGGGCTCCGAGGAGGACGAGGAGACCAAGGCGGCCCGCCGCAATCTGGGTCGGCTTCGCAGGGGCCTGCGCACGCCGGAGGCCGCCTACTACCGTCCGATTCTCAAGGCGCTGGTGGAACTCGGCGGCAGCGCCAGAATGCAGGCCGTCCTCGACAGGGTCCACAAGACCATGAAGCCCCTGCTGAAGGACGTGGACCACGAACCCCTTGCCAGCGAGCCCGACATGCCGCGCTGGCGCAATTCGGCCCAATGGGCTCGCAACTCCATGCGCCAGGAGGGCCTGCTCAAGAGCGACTCCCCGCATGGCACATGGGAGATCACGGAACGCGGCCGGGCGCGGCTCAGGGAAGGCGGGGCGGCATGACCGAGGATCCGGCCCGTGGCCCTTCTCCCTCCTCCGAGATCATCCTCTACCAGACCGAGGACGGGCGAAGCCGGATCGAGGTCCGGCTGGAGAACGAGACCGTCTGGCTGACCATCAACCAGATGGCGGAGCTGTTTCGGGTCGACAAGTCCGGCATAAGTCGCCATCTGAAAAACGTTTACGATGCAGGGGAACTCCGGCGAGAGGCAACCGCTGCAAAATATGCAACAGTTCAAGAGGAGGGTGGGCGCAGCGTTTCCCGGGGTCTGGAGTACTACAATCTGGACGCCATCATCTCGGTCGGATATCGGGTCAACAGCATCCGAGGCACACAGTTCCGAATCTGGGCGACTCAGCGCCTGCGTGAGTACATCGTCAAGGGCTTCACGCTGGACGACGAGCGGCTAAAGGGCGGAGACCGGCTGGCCGACCGCCATCGCCCTGTTCCGGATGCCAGGATCGCAGCATGAACGCCATCTTTGCCGCCGCGAAGGAGGTCTGTGACTTCATGGAGGCCCGCCGATGGACGTACTGCGTCATCGGCGGGCTGGCCGTGCAGCGGTGGGGGGAGCCGCGGCTGACCCGCGATGCTGACCTGACGTTGCTGACGGGCTTCGGAGACGAGGAAGGTTTCGCCGATGCCCTGTTGGACCGGTTCTCGGGAAGGCGTGCGGATGCCCGGGCGTTCGCCCTGACCAACCGTGTGCTGCTATTGTTCGCGTCGAACGGCCAGGAGGTGGATGTGTCGTTCGGCGCCCTGGAATTCGAGGCCACCATGCTGAAACGCGCGAGTTCCTTCGAGTTCGACGAGGGAATCGTGCTTCCGACGTGCTCTGCGGAGGATCTGTTCGTGATGAAGGCTTTTGCCGCGCGCGAGCAGGACTGGTTGGATGCGCGCGGCATTGCCGTCAGACAGGGCCGGAAGCTGAACCGCGCGTACATTCTGAAACACCTGGCCCAGCTCTGCGAGCTGAAGGAGACGCCGGAGATCGTCGAGCAGGCCCGGCGGATCCTGGGGGGCAGGCGATGAAGCCGTTGAGCAGGAAGCAGCAGAAGGTGGTCGTCGGACAATGGAAGCGGGCCGCTCCCGCGTTGGCGCAGGCCCGCGACGATGAGTTGCGGCGGTGGCAGTACGACCCGGCGACCGTGGACGCGCTGCTGGAGATCGGCGCCCAGTCGCCGCGCCGGGAGGATGAGCCGAACGGGCTGGTCGAGATGCAGCGCTGGTTCATCAAGTTCGCGCGAAAGCAGGGCCTGCTGCCGACGGTCGTTCGCGAGACACCCGGCGGCTATTCGGTCTGTGAGACGGGTGAAGGAGGTGTTTCGCCTGCCAGCTCCGACGCGGCCGGGGAGGCGGCGCCGCTGCTGCACGTCCTCGGCGATGCGGCCATTCTGTCCGGCCCGAAGGTGGCGCTGTTCTGCTCGGTCCGGTGCCCCGGCAAGCTCATCCTCGACACCTACGACCTGGCCAGGAGATTCCGAGTCGAGGGCGTCCCGGTTGTCGGCGGGTTCCATTCCCCGATGGAGCAGGAGTGCCTGCGCATCCTGCTCCGGGGCACCCATCCGGTGGTGTGGTGCCTGGCCCGGGGCCTGTTCAAGCGCGTCCCATCCAGTCCCGTGGACTGCCGCGACAGCGTGGCCGAGGGCCGCCTGCTGATCGTCTCGCCGTTCCCGGCCACCGTCCGCCGGACCACCGCCGCCACCGCCATGGCCCGGAACCGGTTTCTCGCCGACCTTGCCGCCGAGGTGGTGGTCGCCCACGCCTCTCCCGGCAGCAAGGTCGAAGCCCTTGCCCTGGGGCTCCTGGCCAGCGGCCGACGGGTCCACACCTTCGACCACCCTGCGAACGCGCACTTGCTCGACGCGGGCGCCCAGAGCATCACCCCGGAGACCGCCTGGCCATCGGGCCGGACGGGTGGAGAAGCGGCGATGATCGGTGATCGGTGGTGAGTGGGCAGTGGTCAGTAGTCAGTGGTCAGTCCCCGCCGCTGGTACGTTGGGCCAGCCGGATGAAGGGTGAGACGGCTGGCGCGGTGTGGGATGTGCGATGTGGGATGTGGCCTTCCCGTGGCCCGGGGGGGCCTCCCCCCGGGCCTCCGGGATCCCTCGGGTGGCACGGGATTTCTCCCGGGGCCGACGTCTCCTTTTGGGGGGCAGGGCACGGGGGCAGGCGCCCCCGTGCCACGTTGGGGACATCCTGTTGGCAAGCAACGGTTTGCGTGGAATAGCGTGCATTTGCTGTCTCAGAGCAGCAGTAAGCGACCCTGAACCATTGCGTTCAGCCGGATCTGTGCCGGGGCGGAGAAGGCGCTTTCGGTAGGCCCGCAAGCGAAAAGGCGATGCCGCTTTCGAGTTTACATCCGGGACCCTTCCGGGTAAATTCACTATGTTTCACCTGATGTTTCACCTGCCGCCCCGAGGTCCGACGCATGGCCGCTCCGAGAATCGCATGCCTGGTATGGCTGGCCACATTCGGTGTGGCCGTGGGAAACGTGCCGGAGGTGGATGAGGTCGAACGGGTGCTCGCCGAGCGCCTTGACCGGCCCGGCGCCGAAGAGGTGATCCTTGTCCTGGAGGAGGGCCTGCTCGTCCACGATGTCCACGCCCGGATCGAGCCCTCCGGCCAGGAGAGGATCGCCATGCGGCTGCGCATGGTGGGGCAGGGCTCGGAATGGGAGGGGCACCAGATCTCGGTGGGGCATCAGCGCCTGGCTGAGCGGCTACGGGTCGAGGAGACCGACACCTCGGGCCTGACCCGCGAGGACGACCGGATCACGGGCGCCCTGCGCCTGGTCGCGGGCCGCCAGTCGAGGCGCCGCGAGATGGGGCAGGGCGAGAACATGCATTCGATGATGAAGGCGGGGCGCCGGCCGGTGATGAACTGGCACATCGGCGGCATGGAGCGGGTGATTCCGTCGGACCAGGTGTTCGATATCGATGCTCGCTGGCCCGAGGACAGCTACCGGGTCGTGCTTCGGTTCCGCGACTTCGCCGGGGATGTCCGGGAGGCCCGGCCGCCGGGGGCGGAAGACGACGAGGGCGACGATGAGGACGGGGAGGCGCCTTCGCGCCTGCGCTGGGACGAAGTGTCGGAACTGACCGCCCGCCAGCGGAGGCCCATCGAGGTGGTGCTGACCCGTCAGGACGGCGAGTGGACCGAAGGGGAGGGCCGCGCCCCTTCCTGGAACCGGGCCATCCACGATGCCGACGCGTCGGGGCTGACCCTGACCGATGATCGCCTGAAGGGCGATCTGGTGGTGACGCTCCAGCCCGATCCCTGGGTGCCCCGGCCGGCCCGTCCGCGCCGGATCGTGGTCCATCTCGACCTTCCGGTCTCCGCAGGCCGGACGGTGGGAACGGCCCCGGTGAGCGGGGATCAGGGCGAGTACGAGGTGGCGGTGGAAGGCAAGGTATGGCGTCTGGCCACGGGGCGCTACCGGACCCGGGGCGTGGATGGCGAATGGGAGGGCACGGTCGAGGCGCTGGCCCGGCCGGCGGTGCGGGAGGTGACTCAACTCCGGCTGGAGCGGGACATGGATCTGCCGGAGGGCGTGCCGGAGCCTCTTTGGATCAAGACGGCTTCGCAATTCAACGCCCAGGCGGCCGCCCTCCGCGATTTTCCTCCTTCGCCCGAGACCCGCTATGGGGCCTCGCAGCGGTTTCGGGTCGTGCACGATTCGACCCCACCCGAGGCTCGCGGCGCTGCGGATCTGCAGGGCATTTACTATATGAA
>PXDE01000094.1 GCA_003566475.1 PVC group bacterium
AAGGGCGTGGACGAGCAAGCGAACGCCACCGTTCCCCGAGCTCGGTCCGAGCCAGGCACGTCCCGGGCACGGGGCAGGCGCCTGGCCACGCGCATCCACGCCCTTGGCGGGCGCGGCTACGGGTTACGCACGGGGCCCAAGCTGATCACCGATCACCGACCTTGCCTCCCCGGCGGCCAGGTCTCGGGCACGGGGGTGGCCCGGGTGGGGTCGGGGAGGAGGAAGCGGCCGGTGTGGTATTCGTAGATGGCCCGGGCGTGCTCCTCGTCGAAGTGCCAGAAGGCGTGATCCCTGTCGCCCGTGAACTCGGCGTAGGGCGCGGGCTCGTGCTGCGGGTGATCGAGGCTGGCGTCGGTGAGCCAGCCCTGTTCGACCGGGATCTTCCGGCAGACCGCCGGGGTGGAGCCGTCGCGGCGTTCTTCGGGCAGGCGGTACTCGGCCGCCTTGCGGAGGAAGAGGGCGGCGAGCCGGGTGTCCCAGGCGGTGTGCCCGCCGTTGGGCACCACCACCAGATGCATGCGGTGCTGGTGTTCCCTGGCTCGCCAGAACCGGAGCATCTGCTCGCGGATCATCACCCACTGGGTCTGCCGTCCGTAGGCGGGCTGGATGCCGCCGATCGGGCCGAAGTGGTCGAACTCGCCGTTGTGGGCGGCCAGGGGGACATGGGTGAGCTCGTAGCCCTGCTGGGGCATCTCCTGGAAGTTGCCCCCCGCCACATGGAGGATGCCGAACACGCGGTCGGGGTGGACGCTGGCCAGGTTGCGGGTGGCCAGGACGCTGGCCGAAAGGCCCGCTGGGAACACGGGGGCGCCGCGCAGCTCGGGCCGCTCCGCCGCCTCCGCGAACTGCTCGAACACCGCGTCCAGCCGACGCATCCCCTCCAGGCCATCGCCGGGGAGGCTGGGCATCACCATGGTGGCCAGCCCGACCCGGGCAGCCTCGCGGCGGGTGTGCCGGTTGGTGGCGAAGCCGCGGATCATGTTATGGGCGACCACGATGCCCCGGATGTGGTCATGCCCGCCGGGAATCCACAGCGAGACCGAGGCCTGCCGCCCCTCCGGGTTGCGCCGGTCGTAGACGGTGGTCTCCACGGTGACCGTCCGGGCCCCCGCCATCAGCGGGCCCTCGATCTCGTCCGCCTTGGCCTTTCCCGCCTCGATCGCCGTCTCCAGTTCGGCCTTGCGGGCGAGCAGGGCGGCCCCCGGCGTGCGGTCGAGCGGCAGCTCGTCGATGGCCGCGTCGAGGGCGCGGCGGGCGTCGCGGAGGCGGTTCTGGGCTTCCCCGACCCCCTCCGCCCGCCCGGACTCCCGCTGGTTGCGCTGGTACAGGGCATGGGCGGCCTGGTAAGCATCGCGGACCTCCCCCCGATGCCAGAGCGCGCGAACCGAGCCATAGACGTGGCGGTCCAGATGGTGCTTCTCCATGCGCAGCCGGGCCAGCTCGCGCATCTCGTCGGCGGAGAGGCGGGCCAGGCGGCCCTCCAACGCCTCGATCCGAGATTCGAGGTCGGCCTGGCGGGCCCGGGCGGCCTGCCATTCCGGGGTGTCGGCGAGCAGGCCTTCGACCGCGCCGTCGCGGGCCCCCTGGGCTTCGCGGAGCTGGCCACGCACCTCGGCCAGCCCCGCTGCCGCCACGACGGCCTCCACCGCCGCCTCGGCCTCCTGCACCTCGCGCCGCAACCCGGCCAGATCCCGGCCGCGTCGCCCCGCCGCCACCGCCTCGCGGGCCACCCCGATGGCCGCGTCCACGATCCGCAGCTCCCCCTCCAGCTCGCGGACCTCCGCCTCCGCCGCCTCCAGAGCCTGCCATTGCGCCTCGCGCGCCTGGGATCCCGGTCCCGCCGCCAGCAGCATCCCCGCCGCTCCGATCATCGCCCGTCGCATCGCTCGCATGGTGTCTCCGTGGTTGACGCCGGTCCGCCGGCCCGAATCAGGTTTTCGACTATGCACTAGGCCGAGGAACCTTCCCAGAGCAAAAGAACGTTTGACGCGCCTCAGGGCTCGTCGGTCACCCGGAATACCCGGAAGTCGTCGAAGTAGCCCTTGCCCTCACCGATCACCACGAAGCGCACGTTCATGGGGTTGCCGTGGGGCTGGCCGCGGAACTCGACGCTGACCTTCCGCCAGCCCTCGCCGGCCCGCACCGTCTCGGTGCGGTGGGTGCCGACGCCCTCGCCTTCGACCAGACGCTCCGGTGAAAGGCCCAGGGCCGGGGTGGGGATCAGAAACGCCTGGGTGTCCTCGCCTTCGACCTTCACCCAGCACTCCATGCGGTAGCGCTTGCCGGGAAGGAACCGGGTGTGGGCGCGGTCGCGCGGGAAGAAGCGGAAGCCGACGAATGCCTCGGCGGTCATGCCATCCACCTCGAGGGACTTGGACCCGCTGCGGGCATGGCGGTCGCTGATCCGGCAGTTCTGCCCGGTGTCGATGCCGTGGGTGCGGTCGGGCTGGAATCCCCGCTCGACGGTGCCCGCGGGCAGGGGCTGGTCCTCGAAATCCTCCCCGTCGGGCCGGATCAGGATGACATGGCCTCGGTCATTGACCTGGCGGGCATGGTCGATGATGTGGTCCACGATCTCGGGGGGCAGGGTGACGATGCGCTGGACGAACTCGCCGGTCCAGTGGCCGTCCTCGGTCTGGACGGCCTCCAGCGGCCGGTGCATGTGGAAGCCGCCCCAGATCGGGCAGACCGAATGCTGCTGCGGCCGATCCGCCTCGTAGGTCAGGGCCACGCCCCAGCCGGTCCGGTCCCGCAGGTTGGCCACGAACCCGCCGGGGGCGACCACAGGATGGAAGCGGCGGTACATCGACTCGCTGTTGTTCGACCACACCACGAACGGCGGCGCGTCGTCCCCGGCGGGACGGCCATCCTGGGGCCGTCCGCCGGACCGCTCGTCCCGTCGCCCCCACGCCACGCCCGAGTAGGCATGGCCGATCTCGTCCGGCCAGACCGAGGTGATCCCGCCCGTGTACCACATGCCGGATCTGAAGCTCCCCATGGGCTCCCCGCGCCGGTTGACCGGACGTTCCGGCGCGCGCCAGACCGTGTGGCGGGTCAGCACGTATCCGAAGACCGGATCCACCTCGAGGACGAAGCGGGTCCGGTCGCCTGGACCCGCGCCCTCCACGTCGCCGCCGGTCATGGTGTACTCCAGCCGCTGGCCCATGCCCACGATCTCCACCGTCGGGTTCCGCTGGAGGCCCGGACTGCCCATGGGCGTGTCCACCCCGAACCGGAAGAACATGGGATTGAACGTGTCGTCGATCCATCGGCGGGTGTCGTGTCCCGGATAGGGCGCGAAGAACTTGCCGCCGATGAACATCACCGGGCGGTCGCCGTCGAGGACGAGCCGCATCGTCTGCTCGCGCTCGCTCAGCCGGCCGTCCCGCCACCAGTGGTAGGTCACGGTCAGATCCTCGACCCGGAAATCCGGCCGATGGTCCGCGAACCGGGCGGGCGGCCTCACCTCGGCCGCGAGTTCGCCCAGATCGCCGGGAAGGGACGGGCCTGGCTCGGAGCCCTTGAGCGTCGCGCAGCCGGCGAGCAAGGCGAGGCCCAGAGAAAGGGGCACGCAACAGCCCACCGCACGCCCCACCTTTCGCTGACGTCCTGATCGGGTCAGGGGAACGCCGACCTTCCGCGAGATCCGCCCCTTGGCGGCCGAGATCCCGACTGCCCGCTTCCAGGAGAATGAGAACCCGTGTTTTCTGCCCATGCATGCCTCCGGTTCACCTCTGTCTGGATCAGAAGGCCGCGGGAAGCAAGCCGAACCACAAGGGGGCCTGCGGCGACCCAGCCCTCGGGAATCGCCGCTACGCGCAGGCCAGGCGCCCGTAGCCGAACGCGCCAAGCGTTTGGCCGCCCCCGGTAAGGAGCCTGGCCATGCGCAACGCACCTCCGCAGGCACGTTGCGCGCGACGTTCCCTGCGGCATCTGAATCCTGGGCGGATTCAGCTACGCGCAGGCCTGGCGCGAAGCTCCGTAGCTGGACGCGCCCCCTGCCGCGGCGTAGCCCGGAGGGCGAAGACGGAAGCGTTCAGCCGCCTCTGGGAACGAGCCTGGCTCGCGGCAGCGGCCGTCTCGGCTCTGAGACACCGCCACAGAGGTCGCTCTCCGCCAGTCCCGCGCCGGGGGTTCCCCCTTGTGGCGGCCGTTCGACCGAGTCTTCGAGGAAGAACGGCTCCGGGCGGGGGACGAGGGAGGG
>PXDE01000343.1 GCA_003566475.1 PVC group bacterium
CCTGAGGTAGGCTCCGCAGATGAACTCCATCCTCAACGTTGTCACCTTTGGCGCGGTCGGCGACGACCAGACCGACAACTCCGCCGCGCTGCAAAGGGCGCTCGATGCCGGGGCCGGTTCGGGCGCCACCGTGTTCGTGCCCCCCGGGCGCTACCGCAGCGGCACCCTGTTTATCCGCAGCGACACCACGCTCGAGTTGGCCGCCGGGGCGACCCTGGTCGGGCCCACGGAGTGGTCGGGGTTCATCCCGGTGCGGAACGTGGATGCCAGTGAGCCCTGGGAGCGGGACCGGCGTCACTTCGTGGTGATCCAGGACGCGGAACGGGTGACCCTGCGCGGTCGGGGGATGATCGACGGCCAGGGCTGGCGGTGGAGCGCGAGAACGGCGGCACCCGCCTGTTCCGGCCCGACTACGACACCCCCCGCCCCTGCGCCTTCCACGCCCTCTGGGGCCGCAACGTGCAGGGATGGTGGACCGCCCCCGCCGCGCAGGCCTCGGTGCCGCTGACGGAGCGGTGTCATCTGGAGGCGTGCGATCTGCTCCGTGACACCGCCTGCCGCTCTCCGATCTCTCGGACCGAACCGACTCCGACGAGTTGACATGCGCCTGAATGCAGTCCAGTTCTAGTAAGCTCGCGGCCGGACCGACGTCTTCGCACCACCGTAAGATCACAGGAGGATCCTTCATGCGTCTGACATCCCTCATCATCGCCTGCACGTTCTTCGGCCTGCCGGGGTTCACCTCGGCCCGGGAGGTTCTGGTCAACGCGAGCATCTTCACCGAGATCGATGACGAGTGGCGTCCGGCATCCGCGGAACTGCGGCCGGTACGCATGGTCGGGACCCGCGGGGGCCAGGCCTCGGGCCAGGTGGTTCTGCTCCACCCGCCCGAGGGAGCGGAGGTCCGGGTTGCGCCGGGGGCTCTGCAGGGGCCGGATGGCCACCAGATCGTGGCCGAGGCCGTCCAGGTCCGGTATGGCTGGAACACGGAGCCGCATGTGCTTCCCGAGGACATGGCCGAGACGCTCCGCCAGCGTCACGCTCCGGACCACGGCCGCTACCACGCCCCGGACGATTGGGACCGGCGCGTTCTCGGCGCCTATCGCATCCTGGCCGACGCCCCGCCGCCGACCTTCAGCCGCCTGCCGATCTGGCTGACCGTCCATGTGCCGGCCGACACCCGCGAGGGGGTCTACACCGGCACCCTGGAGGTCCGTGCCGGAGGCCACCATCGGGTCGCCCTACGACTTGAGGTGGGCGGCTATCAGCTGCCTGCGTCGCGTGAGTACGTCTCCCATGTCAATCTCATCTATTCGCCGTGCAGCGTCGCTCTGCGCTACGATGTCGATCCCTGGTCGGAAGAACATCTGGCGCTGATGCGGCGCAGTCTCCACTGGTACGCCTCGGTCGGTCAGGATGTGTTCTATGTACCCTTCACCACCGGCACCCATTTCGGGACCCGCTTCCCCCTGGTGCGCTTCATCCGTCGCGGCGATGCCCTGGAGCCGGAGTTCAGCGCCTTCGAGCGCTTTGCCGCCCAGTGGCAGGAGCAGGTCGGCGCACCGCGCTTCGTGGTGTTGTACGTGTGGTGCGTGAGCATGGACCGAGGGGACGACGATACGGTTCGGGTTCAGATCGTCGACGATCAGGGCGCGGTCATCGAGAATGCCTACGTACCGTACCTGGGCACCCCGGAGGGAGATGCCCTGTGGCAGCCGGCCATGGATGGCGTTGTGGAGCGGGCCGCGGCCCTGGGCTGGGATCGTGATGGCGTATTGATCGGGATCGCCCACGACAGAAAACCCGAGCAGGAGTTTCTGGAGTCCACCCGCCGTCTGTTTCCGGACCGCCGCTGGAACGTCATATCCCATGGACGGGGCTACGGCTTCCGGGAAGCTCGGGGCGGGCGGCACCCAAGCCCGGCGCACCTCGACCCGGAACCGAGCCCGGGTCTGGTGATTGGGTATCATGAGTACCCCTGGAATCCCCACAGCTTCCCGGACCTGCGCGAACAGGGACGGATCGGCGGCTGGGAGCTTCCCTTCGCCCGGGCCACCCTTGCCCGGTTCCATGCCGGCAGCAATCCGCTGGCCTTTCGCATGCTGCCGGAAGCCACGGTGGCCAGTGCGGGTAGCGGTCCCTCCTCCATCGGGTTCAGCCGGTTCAAGGCCGATTTCCTGGCCGTGCCTGAGGTCAGGAGGAGAGGTGGGCGGGCCTGGCCGGAGCTGGGGCGGCGGCTGCGCATGGGTGGATGGGTCAACCTGATGCGCAATCACGTGGACCTCCTTGCTCCCGGTCCCGATGGCGCGGTGGCCAAGATCCGCTTCCAGCAGTTGATCGAGGGGGGCCAGGCGGTCGAGGCCCGGATCGCCATCGAAAAGGCCCTGGCCGATGATGCCCTCCGCGCTCGGTTGGGCGAGGAGCTCGAAGAGAAGGCGCGCCACGTCATCCACTGGCGGGCCCAGTTCGTCAATCGCATGCGCGAAGCAGAGCGGGAGAACCGATGGGTGGTCGACGACGAAACCGAGTTCCTTGACCAGACCGCGCTGATGTACCGTGTCGCCGGCGCGGTGATGGACAGGGTCCGGTGAAGGGCACGGACCCGGTTCCGCTGCGGCGCTTATTCCGTGAAGCCCCCCTGCTCTGAGACACATTCCCGCGAATCCCGCAACTTGTCCGACGAAGCTTCTGAGCGAAGTCGGATCCCGTATCCCTGATCCCACACCGTGCCAGCCGTCTCGCCCCTCATCCGGCTGAATCCCGCGGTTCAGCGGCCTTCACTGACCCCTAACCCCTCACCACCGCCCCCTCCCCGATAAAGAGAAGGAGCCCCTCCGATCCGAGGATCGGAGGGGCTCCAGAGGGTGGGAGTGGGCGTTCGCCACGCGCTCTTTCCCGTGTACCCGCATTAGGCGCTCGCGCTCCTTACGAGGGAGCCCGGCTGCCGGCTTCCCGACGCCAATCTTCCCTGCCGGGAAGTTGTCGGCCTCTTAGCAGGGCCGGCCGCGCGGTTGCCCGCGCGACGTGTTGGGTGAGGCTTCTTCGCCGATCCGGTCGTGCCCGCCGGCGCGATCCGGCCCGACGTCACGGCTCCCTGTCGATATGATTCTCCAGGTCGCCGCTTCGATTCCCAGGGTCGGCTTCCGCTTATGGCGGAACGTTGGCCCCGGGTTACGGGTCTTGCCTCTTATCCCTCAGACTGCTTTGGCCATATCGTCGGGCGATCCGGTTTTCCGTCCGCCCGAAGCAGGAGGTTTTCCCGAGTTTGCCGGCTCGGGCCGCTCCCCGCCACGCCATTCCGATTTCGCACTCCGGTTGCGAGCCGGAGCCTTCCGACGGGGTCGTCCCGTCCGCAATGGCGCCACGCGCTGGGTTCAGCAGCAGTCGTGACCTCACAGGTCGCTGAATACGGCCTCCGGAACCGATACCGCGGATTCCGGACGCCTTCACTCCGGCAGCGGCGCGGTGTCTGATCGACTGATCGCCGCCGACGGCCATACCCTCCTCGTTCGCAGTGCCGACCGGTGCGACCCGGTCGGGGAGGGCAGGTGACATCTGCCTCCGCCCCTCCGTCCGGCGGTGCCTCCGGTTTCCCGGAAGTCCGTCCCGTCCGTGGTTGTCTGGCGAAGGAGCCAGGTTACCAGCTGTGCCTGACTGTTGGCCCTAAGGCTTATCCCGTGAATCTCCCCGCGCCCCCGAGGAAACCCCGGGAGGCGGCTCGCTTCACGTTCTGTCAAAGAACACGCCTATACCATACCCCAACCGCCCAGCACGTCAAGGGGTATTTCGATATAAATTGCTGGTGGCAAGTATCTTGTGGATAACCTGTTGACAACCGCTCAAACGATGGACGGATGGCCACTTACGGAGGCGATCCGCCGGGCGAAGAAGCGGGCTGGAGCTAGGGGGGGGCGAAAATTCTTTGCTGGGGCGCGCGTTCTTCTTCGCCCCCCTCGCTTGAAGAACGGGGGGCTTGAAGGCTCGGCCGGGCTATACGGCGGAGCGAATGAGACGGAACGCGTTGTCGACCCGGCGA
Organism: PVC group bacterium; assembly: GCA_003566475.1. GTDB lineage: Bacteria > Verrucomicrobiota > Kiritimatiellia > SS1-B-03-39 > PXDE01 > PXDE01. Next base: position 4,037 of record PXDE01000343.1, read on the forward strand.
TGTGGGGCGTAGAATGTTCTCGTGAAACTGAAGGAACTGAAGTCGGACGTTCAGATGGCGGGGCTCGCGTTGGGCGCGCATCTCGCCGCGTTGGGTTATAGCTACTGGGAGGCTGACCGTAACTACTCGTTCTTCCTCCCGATCCTTATCATCCTCATGATGGCA
>PXDE01000064.1 GCA_003566475.1 PVC group bacterium
AGCACCGCCAGCCGCCCCGCAAGCGGCCCCAGCACCCGCGCCAGCCGCCACAGGATGACCAGCGCAACAGCCCCCAGCGCCAGCGCAATCATCACCGGATCATCCCAGGCCAGAGTCATCTGCGCCCGAACAGCTTTTCGATCTGGTCCAGCGTCAGTTCGACATAGGTGGGCCTGCCATGGTTGCATTGCCATCAATCCTCTGTTTGCGTAGCATCAGGGGTGCAATATGAATTCTCGCACCCGCCTTTCCCTGCTGGCCGCCGTTCTGGTCGCCGCCTGCTCGACCACGAGCCAGGTCGCGTATCAGGCCTCGACCCTCGATGCCCTCATGCGGGGCGACTACGACGGCGAGGTCACCTTCCGCGACCTGGCCCGGCGGGGCGACTTCGGTCTGGGCACGTTCCACCGGCTCGACGGCGAAATGGTCGGCTTCGACGGCCAGTTCTACCAGATCCGGGCTGACGGCGTGGCCCGTCCGGTGTCGCCGGACACCACCACGCCCTTCGCCATGGTGCTGCCCTTCCGGCCGGATCGGGAGGTCCGGTGGGATGAGGAGATGACCCAGGAGGCCTTCCAGGCCCGCCTGGACGGACTGCGCCGGGACAAGGCCGCCATCATGGCCATCCGGGTGGACGGCACCTTCCGGTACCTCAAGGCCCGCAGCGTGCCCGCGCAGGACAAGCCCTATGTGCCTTTGCCCCAGGTGCTGGAGACCCAGCCCATCTTCGAGTTCGAGGAGGTGGAGGGCACCCTGGTCGGCTTCTGGTGCCCGCCCTCGGTGGGTGGCCTCAACGTGCCGGGGTACCATTTCCACTTTCTCACCGCCGACCGCACGGCGGGAGGCCATGTGCTCGATGTCCGGCCCGGCGCGGTGCGGATCCAGGTCCAGGAGACCCGCGACCTGCACGTGCATCTGCCCATGGCGCCATAGCGTCTCGCGCTGAAAAGCAAGGGGACACTCCTTGTAGATACTTGCACGAGAAAGCAAGGGGACACTCCTTGTAGATACTTGCACGAGAATGATTTACAGATAAATTCATGTCTTCATTCACAGTGAACATCTGTTATGTCCATTATGTATTTGATCGTGAATTTATTGGTAATATGCTCGTAGTCAGCACTTAACAAAGGGTGTCCCCTTTCTTTCGCTTCTCCCGCCGTCGATAGCGTTCCAGAGTTCTGGCGGCCCGCAGCAGCTCGCGGCGGTACGATAGCCCCCTGTGTCAGGGTAGTTGTCCACGGTCGGCGTCGGGATTCCAGAGGGGGTTGCCCCGCCGGGAAGACGCTGGCCGAGAAGCGCCGACGTGCCACCCGGCCGGTCGAGAATGGGTTTGATTTCCCGTCGGAGACCGGGTCGGGTGACACCGGGGGCGATCGGCTGGCCCTGCGCTTCTCCTTCCGTCTGCCCATACTCGCCCCCTCAAAACCTCGCCCGTTCGAAGCCGGAACCATGCAGCGGAACCGCGAATGGACGCGAATGAACGCCGATGTGGGCAGAGCGAAACCAGGCGGTGGATGTCGGCCCCCCACACCTACGTACGGGATGGTGAACGCCATCCGGCCTCTCCGCCATTCTGATATTCGCGTCCATTTGCGTTCATTCGCGGTTCAACGTCGTCCGGGGCCTGAATCGTTCTGGCTAAGTACGGAATCGATGTGCTTTTTAACCGTCCGGCGGTCCAGGCCGGTGCGCCGGGCGACCTCCTGGTACGTGCCGTGGCGGTCGTAGAGCCGCCGGCAGTAGCGCTGGAGGAGCAAGGTGGCGGAGGGCTCGTCGGCGTCGAGGCCGGTGTCCGGGTCCGGGAAGGGCAGGCCCTCGCGGGCGCAGGTGCCGGTGAGGATGACGCGACGCACCGCCTGTTCGAGTTCCCGCACATTGCCGGGCCAGGGATAGCGGGGGCCGATGCCTTCCTCCAGGCGGTCCAGCACCATGGGCGCCAGATCCCTTCCCTGAGGGCCCACCAGCCGCCCGAGCAGATGCTCGACCATGCGGGCGAGCTCCTGGGGATCCTCGGCCAGGCGCTGCCGGAGCGGCGGCACCTCGACCACGTCCGAGCACAGGCGGTAGTAGAAGTCGTCGCGGAACTGCCCGCTTCGCCTCAGCTTGTGGAGATCCTGGTGGGTGGCGGCCAGCACCCGGCCCCGGAACGGCCTGGCCTCGTGCCCGCCCACCGGAGTGAACTCCCGCTCCTGCAACACCCGCAGCAGCTTGATCTGCACGGCGGGGGCCACGTCGCCGATCTCGTCGAGAAACACCGCCCCGTGGGGGCTGCACCGGCCCAGCACCCCGGTGTGGTGGTCGACCGCGCCGGTGAACGCGCCCTTGCGGTGGCCGAACAGCTCGGATTCCACCAGGCTCGCCGAGAACTCGGAGAGGTTCACGGGCAGGAACGCCGACATGAAGCTCTCCCCGAAGACGCCCCGGTCGGGGTCGTAGGGGATATACCCGGACTGCCCCACGGCGGCGGCGGCCGCCCCCTTCCCGCTTCCCGTCTCGCCCAGGAACAGGACGGGGAAGTCCTCCATGCGGTCGCGCAGATAGCGCCGGTAGAGGTCGATGTCGTGGGAGAACACGTTCCGCCACAGGTGCATCCGCAACTCCCGCATGCCGGGGCTGCTCCCCACCAGCCGCTGCACGATGAAGTAATAGGCCCGCCGGAGCTGATAGAACATGGCCAGGTAGCCATGGGCATCGGCCAGCGGAATGCCCCAGCCGGCCAGGTCGGCGCACAGGCTGCGGGCGAAGCCCACCCGGACCAGGGAGGCCCCGGCCTCGGCCTGGGCCCGGGTGAGCCGGTCCAGATCGCCGGTGACCCGGTGAAAGGCGGTGAACAGCACCGCGCCTGTCACCACCTCCCGGTCCGCCTCGCCCATCCGGGAGATCAGACCGGGCCTTCCCCCGGCCAGCTTGTGCAGGCGCTCCTCGATCTCCTGACAGCAGCGGGCCAGCACCTTGAGGCGGGGCTGGGACTCGTCGGTCCGGCCGATCTGGCGGTCGAGGTCCACCCGCTCGGGGCTGAACGGATTGCAGAAGGCCGCCCGTACCACGAGGCGGAAGAACTCCCGGTCGGCAGGCTGGAGGCGAGTGGCCATGGTCCGGAGTCTACGGAATGCGGGCGGAGTTGAATAGCCCCGGTTCCCGTGCAACCATGGCCCCATGAAACGTACACTTGGACGAAGCGGCATCGACGTCTCCGCCCTAGGCATGGGCTGCTGGGCCATTGGCGGCCCCTACACGCACCAGGGATCGCCCTGCGGATGGGGCGACACCGACGACCAGGAGTCCGTCCGGACCGTCCGGCGGGCCCTGGATCTGGGGGTGACCCTGTTCGACACGGCGGCCTGCTACGGGGCCGGGCACAGCGAGCGCATCCTGGGCGAGGCCCTGGCCGGACGGCGCGACGAGGCGGTGATCGCCACCAAGTTCGGCCACGTGTTCGACGAGGAGACGCGGGAGGCACTGGGGGATGACCCCAGCCCCGACAACCTGCGCCGGTCCTGCGAGTCCAGCCTCGGGCGGCTCCGCACCGACCGCATCGACCTCTTGCAGTTCCATTGCGGCGGGGCCGACCCTTCGGTGGGCGGCGAGCTGGTGCCCACCCTCGAGGCTCTGGTGGACGAGGGCAAGATCCGGGCCTACGGCTGGAGCACGGACGATCCGTTGCGCCTGGCCGTGTTCGCCCGAGGCCCGAGGTGCGCCGCCGTGCAGCAGCAGCTCAATGTCCTCGAAGGCAATGCCGAGACCCTGGCCATGGCCGAGGAGCAGGACCTGGCCAGCCTCAACCGGGGCCCCCTGGCCAAGGGCCTGCTCACCGGCAAGTTCCGCAAGGGCGACCGGCTGCCCGAGAACGATGTCCGGCACCGCTGGGACACCGACTCGGGGGTCATCGGTCTGGCCATCGACACGGTGGACGCCCTCCGCGAGGTGCTGACCTCCGACGGCCGCACCCCCGCCCAGGGCGCCCTGGCCTGGCTGTGGGCCCGGAGCCCGGCCACCATTCCCATCCCCGGGGCCAAGTCCGTGGCCCAGATCGAGGACAATGCGGGGGCCATGGCCAAAGGGCCGCTCTCAGCGGCCCAGATGCGGCAGATCGAAGACATCCTGCGCGACGCGGGGTGGGAACGGCGGCGGTTCGCCTAAACGAGGGGGTCAGGCTGTAATCTTTGCAGTCCGGGCGGGCCGCTGATGCGGG
>PXDE01000430.1 GCA_003566475.1 PVC group bacterium
GCCTCGACCGGATTCCGCCGCCGGCTGGCCCCCGGCTCGTAGACCCCATCGGGCAGATGGACCAGGCGCAGGCCGCGGGCTTCGCAGGTGAGCTCCGGCGAGGGGAACAGGACCAGGCGGTCTCCGTAGAACCCGCGGTTCGAGTAGGCGATGAGCGAATGGTGGCGGCTGCGGTAATGCCAGCGCAGCATGGACTCGGCCGCCCCCCGGGCCTTCATCTGGTGGAGGATGCTCTCGATGTCCTGGGTCGGGGACTCGTCGTCGTCGCCGCCCTCGTCGAGGCGGTCGAAGAACAGGGTGGGCGGAAGCTGGCGGGTGTCGCCCACCACCACCGCCTGCCGTCCCCGGGCCAGCGCCCCCAGTGCGTCCACCGGCCGGACCTGGCTGGCCTCGTCGAACACCACCAGGTCGAACAGATCCGTGCGCCGCGGCAGGTAGGTGGCTACCGAGAACGGGCTCATCAGGAACACCGGCTTGATCCGCCGCACCGCCAGCCCGGCCTCGGTCAGCAGTCGCCGCACCGGGAGGTGGCGCGTCTTCTTGTTGAACTCGCGGCTGAGCACGCCCATCTCGCCCGCCCCGTGCCGGGAGGGACGGCGGGCGGCATGGGCCTCGAGCACGCGGGCCCGGTTGTAGAGCAGATGGCGGCAGTCCTCGCTCCGAAACTCCCCGACCCGGCGCCCGGCCAGCGCGGCGCTGAACCGGGCCAGCTCGGGATGGGCCTCGTGGAGGATCCGGATCAGCCGGGCGCTCCACCGGTACTCGATCAGTTGTTCGAGATGCGTCGCCGCCTCGTCCCACGTCGCCGCCGCCTCGAACAGGGCGGCCAGACCGGCCGTCTGCGCCTCCGCCTCCAGGGCGTTGAGCCGGGCCACGGGATGCACATCGAGCGGACGGTCGCGCCAGGCTTCGAGCAGGGCGGTCATATCCGGCAGCGGATAGTCGCGGAAGCCGGATTCGGGCGTGAACCGCTGGGCGGTCACTTCGAGCGTGCCGAGCACCGGGGCGAGGCGGCGTTCCAGGGCGTCGCACGTGGCGCGGAGACGGCTGATCTCTTCTGTGAACCGTGCGGTGGCGAGGCCGCCGGTCAGCGCGTCGGCCACGGATCGGATCAGATCCTCGGCCAGCCCGCACCGGTGCAGGGCGTAGAGGCAGCGGGCGACCTCGCGGAGCCGCTCGGGGTCCGATTCCTCCCTTTTCCAATACGGGCCGAACAGCGTGGCCAGTTCCTCGCCATTGGCTTCCAGGGCCGCGCGGTCATCCTGGACCTGCACCACGGCCTCCAGCGCCTCGATCCGCCGGGCCAGCGACCGGGGAGGCCGGATGCGCCAATGGGCGGCCGCCTTCCGGGCCGCCGCCCGATAGCGGCCCGACAACCATCGGAAGGCCCTGCCCCGATACTCCGCGAGGCAGGCGGCCAAAGCTTTGGCGTCGGAATCGGTCCAGGCCGCGTCGGCCAGCTCGTCGGTCCACGTCCTCCGGGTCTCCTGGATGCGGGCGACGCGGGCGATCTCCGCCTCCAGCCCCTCGGCCTCGCTCACCCAGGCCCGGTTGGCGGCGGGCAGACCGGTCAGGTCGGGCCAGCTCCGCATGGCCTCGAGCAGCTCGGCCAGCGTCGCGGCCTCCTGCGCGGACAGGGGCCGACGGAATCCCAGCGCGGCGGCCAGCGGGGTCAGGGCGGCGGCCAGGTCCGCCGCCGCCTCGGCGGCGGACGCGGCTCGGACGCCGATCTCCTCGGGCTCGTGGGGGAGCAGGGCGGTGACGCGGACGTCGCGGAACGGATGCGCCCGCAGGGGGCCGCTCTCCCGCAGCAGAAGTTCGAGCCGGCCGGCCAGATGGAAGGCGGCGCCGGCCTGCTCCGGGGTCCAGTCGTCCCAGCCCGCGACATCCAGGTCCGGCGGGCCGGTCCCGTTCAGCTCCTCCCGCAACCGCAGGTACCGGCCCATCAGCCGGATCAGCGGGCGTCCCGACTCCCGCACGGGAAGGTTCACCAGGTCGGCATGGCGGGTGAGGTCGTCCATGGCCCCGGTCAGCTCGCGGAGATGGGCCTCGTAGCCCTCGAGGCCGGGCGCGGCGTAGCCCAGGCCGGCCTGGATGTCCTTGAGCACGGCCGCCTTGCTCGAGCGGTTGCTGTGAAGCTCGAGGGCGATAGGGGCGAGGCCGATCTGGTCGAGCCGGCGGCGGACCACGTCCAGCGCGGCCATCTTCTCGGCCACGAACAGCACGCTCTTCCCTTCCGCCACCGCCTGGGCGATGAGGTTGGTGATGGTCTGCGACTTTCCGGTTCCCGGCGGCCCCTCCACCACCAGGTTCCGGCCCGCGGAGATCTCGGCGAGGGTGGCGACTTGCGAGCTGTCGGCGTCGAGCACATGGAAGGCCCGGTCCGGCGGCACGAGGTCGTCCAGCGGCCCCTCGGCGGGAAGCGCCGGCGGCTCCGGGGCGAACCCCTCCTCCCCGAGCAGCGGAGCCAGGACCGGGTGCCCGTCCAGTCCGCCCTCCTCCGGCCACAGGGCGGGATCGAGATCCTTCCACATCACGAACTTGTGGAAGGTGAAGAACCCCAGGTGGATCTCGTCGCGGGCCACCGACCAGCCGGGCCGGGCCGAGGCCACCGCCTCGCACCGGGCGAAGAAGGCGGCGAGGTCGAACGCCTCCCAGGACTCCGGCTCCTCGAACGCCGGCCAGTCCACGCCTAGGTCGTTCCTCAGCTTGGCCTGAAGCGACACGTTGCCGCCCACATCCTCCCCATTGTGTCGGACCTGGAACTGGGAGCGGACATTGGCCCGGTTCAGCTCGACCGGGATCAGCAGCAGCGGGGCCGCGAAGGTCCGGCCGGCCTGGGCGGGATCGGCGTAGCGGAGCATGCCCAGGGACAGGAAGAGGGTGTTCACCCCGTGCTCCTGAATCGACTCCCGGGCCGCCTGGTCGGTGTTCAGCAGCCGGCGCTCCAGCCGCTCCTCGGGATAGGGGGTCTGGAGCACCCGGTCCCGATGCCGTTCCGCCGGTCCGTCCTCCTCCTCCTCCGGCCGGGCCTGGGCCTCGGGATGGATAGCGAGAAACTGCTCGACCGGATCCCCGTCCTCGGCCGCCACCTCCGGGCCGGGCGGCGTCTCCGGGGCCGGGGCGAACGTCATGGTCTTCTGCTCGGCCACCAGGATGCGGAGGATCTCGGCCGACCGCTCGTCCACGATCCGCGCCCCCCGCGCCTTCAGCTCGGTGAAGTTCAGCAGGCGGTTGCGGAAGGTCAGGTCCAGCAGCTCGCGCCGCGACGCCTCCAGCCGGCTCAGGATGGACGGGGACTCGGACATGCGGGAGAGAGTAGCCGCGTGCCGGACGCGGGGCGAGCGGGCAGTGCGGAGGAGAGGGGACGGAGATCAGTGATCGGTGATCGGTGGGGGGCGCAGTCGGGGGTCGGTGGTGAGTGGTCAGTCCCCGCCCCCGAAAGGAAGGGCCTTGATATGTGTGCCAGCATGTGCCACATTAGCCGCATGAGCACTATGGTGAAGACACGACCTGATGGCCTGAAGCGGCAGCGGCTGGTGGCCCGCGTTTCGGCCGAGGACAAGGATCTGATCACCCGGGCGGCCGCGCTCTCCGGGCAGTCCGTAGGTAGTTTCGTCCTGGTTCAGGCCCGCAAGGCCGCGCTAGATGCGATCGAGGAGCGCGAGCGTATCGTGCTGAATGCGGAGCAGTCCCGCCGGTTCGCGGAGGCTGTTCTGGCTCTACCCGCACAACCAACTGCCGCCATGGCCGAAGCGCTAAAGCGGTATGGGCGCGACGTACGAAGCGACCTTGACTAATCCGCCTTCTCCGGGGGGATCATCGCCCGCACCGAGGCCATGGACATAAACATGCGTCGGTCGTCGAGATCCCGGAACCCGTGCTTCGCATAGAATCCTCGGGCATGGGCATCCTTGGGATCCGTCACCACCACGACGGCCCCCGCCTGGCCGCTCAGGCGAAGACTTCGGCGTAATGCGTCCGTAAGGAGCAGGCCCCCCAGCCCATTCCCCTTCTGGTGGATGGCCCGAGCCAGGCGGCCGATGAGCGTGGCCCCGAGTTCGGGATACCGAGGGAGCTTTCGGCCCAGATCCTGAGGCAGTGCGCGCAGGATCACGGAAGCCTGGGAAAGCGTGTAGTACCCCTGGATGCTGAATGGCTGAGCCTTCTCCACCAGGACGAAGCATGCCGAGGCCCCGGCCTCCATCTCCTTACGGGCCCGCTCACGAAGGAACCGCGTAAGATCCTCGGACTCGCAGGAGAACCCGGCGCGATCATGGCGGCTGGGATCCAGCTTCTCGATGAGGTAATCAGAGGGCCTACTCATCGTGACTACGATCCCTCTTCAGGCTCACGCTCGGAATCTGCCGAATCTTCAATGAAGAGCTGAAACGACAACCAGTCCTGGATCCGTTGAAGCTCTGCCCTTGAGACCGATGGAGGAGTGGTCACCCGGAACTTCCTCCTCGTCCTCGGATCCAAGACGAGTTCAAAGCTGTACTCGCCATCCCCATCCCCCTTGGGAGCCCGTGTTCCTGCTACGTGGTCTGACACTACCGCCACAGACTCTGGGCATCCCGAATCTCGTTTTTGCTGTGGCCGATGGAGGCTGTTGTCCTCCGATAGCATCCCAGCGAACCGCAACGTACTTAGGAAAGCGGACGCGCATGAACCTGCAGCAGAGTCGTTTAGACCAAGAACCCGTGTGAACCAGTTAGCCAGCATTTCTGGGTTCAATTTGCGCCCAATATACAGATCGATAAGCTCGACATATCTCGGAATCCGCTCGATCGCCTGTAGGGCGATGCCCTTCGACTCCATTTCAACCATGGGGCGGACGCAATCTAGCCCGAACTCCGTCAAATCAGCGCCTCTTTCAGACATCAGACCAAACTGCCTGGAGGCAGAAGCACGGCGGTAAAAGGGAGTTGAGCCGGCACTCGCGTAACCGACACCTTTGGCCACCTCTGGCATTGGAGCCCTTTCAAGGCCCTGTTCGTGAATCCTTCTGATGAAACCCAGCGCTTCCTCAAGGCTAACCATCGGGACTTCCGTGGTTGAATTGGCCCTGCCTGAGCTTTTCGGGTGGGGACGCGTAGAAGGCTCCGCATTCGATAGCTGTTCTGAGTTCATACGAACACCATATGGCGTTCCATGAACACAGTCAAGGAAAACAATGCATGATTGTCGTTTTCCCTACAACATGCTTTACGCCAGACGTTTAAGAACTTTCGACATTGTACCATGCAAAAATAATGTTTGCGTCATGTTCGGGACCGCCCCTGCTTGTGGCTGCCGACGCCCCTTGGATACAATCTGCGTTAGTTGACGCTGTGCCGGTCGTCTGCTTGTCGCCTTCCACGGGGTTCTCCGCCATCCACTTCCGTCCAAAGGCCCTGCTAAACCCTGCGGATTCGCTCGCTTCTGTAGCCATTCAGGGAAGCACCAGCCCACGCATGCCCCCCCCGCCTTCCATCGGCGCATGCTGGTATCCGTGCGACGGATTATCGCCCTGTGGACCCTGACGGCCGTGTCGGCGGCGGGCCAAGGCTATGTATGGTGGGAGGCCGAGGATGCGGTGCGGGAAATCGCAGGCCGCATCCGCTTCCACCGCGCCGACGCCCCCCGCTGGCGCATCCAGCCCCTAGACCCTCTCGGCTACCCCACCGCCACCCCCCTCGCAGGCCCCGACCTCACCTTGAGGCCAAACACCATCTACTACCACCTCACCGCGCCTTGAACGCACGCCGACAACAACCCAAGGCGAGCGCAAGCGAGCCCCCCAACCCCATCTGTCCGACATAGCGGGGCTTTGACGAAGCCCATCGCCAAAGGCCCCACCCACCTCACCGCGATCCCCATCCGCTTCGGCCCCGTAACCCGGGCCAAAGCCCCGCCAGCCTAATACTTCGGCATCTCCGGATCGACCTCATTGGCCCAGGCCAGAATCCCGCCCACCAGATTGCGCACGTTGGAGAACCCCGCCTCCTTCAGAAACTTCACCGCCTTGGCGCTGCGCTCGCCGGAGCGGCAGTACACCACCAGTTCCTGATCGCGGTCCAGCTCGTGGATGTGCGTCTCCAGATTCCCGAGGGGGATCTCATAGTCGTTGTCGAGGCGGCTGATCTGGAGTTCGTGCGGCTCGCGCACGTCGACCAGCGCGGGCTTGCGGCCGTTGCGGAGGCGCTCGTGCAATTCGGCCACCGAGATCCGCTCGGAGGGGTCGAGCAGATCCGACGTCTTGCCGCCCCGGTCCAGGCCGCAGAACTGCTGGTAGTCGATCAGCCCGGTGATGCTGGGGTTCTCCCCGCAGATCGGGCAAGCCGGATCCTTGCGCAGCTTGAGCTCGCGGAACTTCATCTCCAGGGCGCTGAACACCAGGAAGCGGCCGACCAGGGTGTTCCCCTTGCCGAGGATGATCTTGATGCACTCCGTGGCCTGGATGATGCCGATGATGCCGGGCAGGATGCCCAGCACCCCGCCCTCGGCGCAGCTCGGGACCAGCCCGGGCGGCGGGGGCTCGGGATAGAGGCACCGGTAGCAGGGCCCCTGGGTGGCGTCGAACACCGAGGCCTGGCCCTCGAACCGGAAGATGCTGCCATAGACGTTGGGCTTGCCCAGCAGCACGCAGGCGTCGTTGACCAGGTACCGGGTGGGGAAGTTGTCGGTGCCGTCGATCACGATGTCGTACGGCTCGATGATCTCCATGGCGTTGGAGCTGTCGATGAGGGTCTCGTAGCCGTCCACCTGCACATGCGGGTTGATGGCCCGGATGGTCTCGGTGGCCGACTCGAGCTTGGGCCGCCCCACGTCGGCGGTGGTGTGGGCGATCTGACGCTGGAGGTTGGTGGTGTCCACCACGTCGAAGTCCACCAGCCCCATGCGCCCGATCCCGGCCGCCGCCAGATACATGGACAGCGGCGACCCCAGCCCGCCGGTGCCGATGATGAGCACGCTCGCCGCCTTCAGCCGCTTCTGCCCCTCCACCCCCACCTCGGGCATGATGAGATGGCGCGAGTACCGCTCGAACTCGGCGAGCGAGAGATCAATGGTCGAGAGGTCCGGATTCAGCATGCGACTCTCCCTTTCGTGTTTTCCGTGCCTTTCGTGGTTGCCTGAGTCAGCGCCCGCCCGCGACCGCGGGCACGATGCTGATGCTGTCGCCGTCCTTCAGCTTCAGCTCGTCGCCGGAGAGGTGGCGGATATTCTCGTCGTTGAGGAACACGTTCACGAAGTTGCGGAGCTTGCCGTCTTCGGTGAACAGGTGGGGCCGGAGCTTGGGGAACCGGGTGGTGAGCTCGTTGAGGGCGGCGTGCACCTCGCCCGCCCCGACCTCGAACGTGCTGTTCTGGTCGGCGTACTGGCGGAGGGCGGTGGGGATGTGGATCTCGATGGCCATGGTCAGGTCTCCTCGTCGAGGCCGGGGACGGCCTCCAGTTGTTCTTCGTCGAAAGCCGAGCGGTCCTCGCGCTGGACCCAGGACCGGGTCTCGCGGGGGCCGTCGGCGTGCACGGAGGTGATGAAATACGAATACACCGGCCAGCTATGCTCGAGGTCGTAGGCCGACGGCACCGCCGGGCAGTCCGGATGCGAATGGTAGAAGCCCACGAGGTCGAGCCTCCAGGCCCGGGCCTGCTTCTCGGCCCGCAGGAAGTCCTCGGGGGTGATGAGAAACCGGTGGTGCCGCTCGTCGGCCTCGAACGAGTTGTCCACCCGCTGGGCCCGGACCACGGTCTTGCCGTCGGTTCCGAGCCGCCCGAACAGGAACCCGCAGCACTCGCTGGGATGGGCGTCGCGGCCATGGGCCTCGACATGGGCGATGACTCCTGGATCGACCCGCACCGCGCTCATGCCTCCTCCTTCCAGAACTCGTGGTCGAGATACTTGTGGGCGCTGTCGCAGAGGATGGTCACCACCACCCCCTCCTTCAGCTCCCGGGCCACCTGGAGCGCGCACCACAGGTTGGCCCCCGCGCTGGGGCCGATCAGGATGCCGTCGTGGCGGGCCAGATGACGGACCATGGCCTGGGCGTCCTCGGTGGAGACGGAGCGCGTCTCGTCGGCCAAGTCGGGATCGAAGATGCTGGGCACGATGGAGGTGGGGTAGTGCTTCATGCCTTCCAGCCCATGCATGGGGGAGTCCGGCTCGAACCGGACCAGCCGCACGTCCGGCTTGAGCACCCGCAGCCCGCGGCCGGTGCCGACGAACGTCCCGCTGGTGCCCAGGCCGGCCACGAAATGGGTCACCGCGCCCTCGGTCTGGCGGAAGATTTCCGGCGCGGTGGTCTGGTAGTGGGCCTGCCAGTTGGCGTCGTTGCCGTACTGGTTGGGGTAGAACCAGCGCCCGGGCTCGGCGTCGTGCATGGTCATGGCCTTCTCGATGGCCCCGTCGGACCCCTTGTGGGGGTCGGTGAACACCAGCTCCGCCCCGTAGGCCTCGAGGATGCGGCGGTGGAGCTGACCCAGATTGCGGGGCACGGCCAGGGTCACCCCGTAGCCGAGGGCCGCCCCGACCATGGCGTAGGCGATGCCGGTGTTGCCGGAGGTGGCGTCGAGGATGCGCTTCTCACGGGTCAGCACGCCGTCCTCGATCCCGCGGAGGATCATGTTGAGGGCCGGCCGGTCCTTGACCGATCCGCCGGGGTTGTACCACTCGGCCTTCCCGAAAATCCGGACCGGGGCCACCTGGGCGGACAGGCTCTTCAGCTCGAACAGCGGCGTGTCCCCGATACGCGACAGCACGTCCGAGTCCGGCCGGTCACCGGCCAGACGGACTTCTCGAGGTGGGCTGGGAAGCGTGATGGACATGAGAACCAAAGCAGATGAAGAAACGGATAGTACACCATACCCGCCCCTCCGCCATCAATCCACAAAAAATCGACACGGTTTACGTAGATTCCCCGTCCCCCTGGTTAGGGACAGACCCTTGCTGATAGGGACAGACCCGTGTGGTTAGGGACAGGCCTGCCTGGCACGGGCCGCACGTAGCCGCCGGCGCCAGCCGGTGGATGACCATGGGACGACGCGCAAGGAAAATGGAACCGAGGAACCTCCGGACAGGCTCGGTTCGGGCGCGGGCCCACGGGCGTCCACGCCCTGGCCACGTGTCCAACCTTTGCGCGTTCGCGTCACTATAACGCGGTGAGCGCCCCCCCCCATTAAATCGCCCTTTCAGGGCTCCTGTACATATAAAACGCTTGTTCCCAGGGCTTTCGCCCTGGGCTAACTCTGAGTCGCCCCTTCGGGGCTCTGCCTGGATCCTTCTGCCTCCTTCGCCCCCAAGCCCCGGAGGGGCGACTCAGTCCAGCCTGGGCCGGAAGGCCCAGGTACCCGGCGAACCAAGGGTCTTGAGCCCTGAAGGGGCGATTCGATGGTATGGCCAGCATGCGGAGACGCTTGGGTTGTCGCGAATGGCCTAAGGCGGGACGCGGACTCGGGTCGGGTGCGACTAGGGGTCCGCCGACTTTCTTCAATTTCCCTGTTCGCTCAGGCCGGCCCGCGCTCTGATTCGGATCGACCGCCCACGAGGCCGGTCAACGTTTCGAGGGCGTCATCTAGTCAGGGATGAACAGCTTCTGCCCGACCCGGATGCGGTCGGGGCTGGGGAGATTGTTGGCCTGGACGATGGCGTTGACGGTGGTGCCGTAGGCGCGGGCGATGTCGGAGAGGGTCTGGCCGGCCTCGACGGTGTGCTCGCGGCCCGTGGCGGACACCCCCCCGGCCGCGGTCCGGCCGCCGCCGGTCGCCCGGGCCTGCTGGGCCATGATGTCGGCGATGCGCTGGCTCAGGGAGGCCACGATCTCCTGCTTGTCCCGGGCCTGGGTCTCCTGAAGCGCGGTCAGCCGGGCCTCGATCTGGTTGAGCCGGGTCTCCAGCGGCGCCACCTGACCCCGAAGCTGCGTCGGCGTCTCCCGGCGCAGGGTCGTGAGCTCGTTCCGGACGAAGGCGATCTCGGAGTCCTGGGCCTCGATCCGGGCCTGGCTGCGCCGGAGTTCGGCCTGGAGTTCGCGGAGATCCTCGCGGAGCTGGGCCTCGCGGGCGGCGGCGGGGTCGATGCCCTGAGGCTGGGGCGTGACGCATCCCGAAGCCAGGGCAAGACCAAGGACCAAGATCGGGAGCCGTTTCATGACGCTACCTCTACCGCGAATGGTCCCGGGGCTCAAGCGCGGACTCGGAGGCGGGGAGCCACACGGTACCGTTATCTGGGCCACAGACCCGACCTGCTGCGACCCCTCCGGGGTCGGTCCCATCCTGGGGCACGAGACCGGGGTTGTCGCTCCGCTTACCCCCGGCTAATGGCCGGCCCCCCTCCGGGGTGGCTGGGCCTCATGCGACCCCGGAGGGGTCGAAGCGATTAGCCGGGGGTCGAGCGACGCGACACCCCCGGAACCCGTTCAACTCACCGTCCGACCCCGGAGGGGTCGCAGCATCCGTGTCTTCTCGCCCACGGCCACTCTTCAGCCCTCACCCATTGGGTGCGATCTTTACCATGCGCAAGCTACTGTTCAGGTTCAGGTTGCGTGAATGCATGCCCGTCAACTGCCGGATTCAGGTTCAGACGGCGACCCCCGGCCCGGTGAACAGGAGCCGCGCGCGGATGGCCTCCGGATCGAGCCTCAGCAGGAGGGCGAGGCTTTGGCGGTAGTGATCCATCTGGGCGGCGTAACGGGCAGCGCGGGTCTCGGCCTCGGCCCGGTCGCGCACCCGGTCGGTCTTGAAGTCGAGAATCTCCGCACCGACCGCCTTCCCCTCGGCATCGCGCCGGATCACCACCCGGTCGAACACGCCACTCACCCAGCGGTCGCCGAGCACCACCTCAAATGGCCGCTCGCGCCAGAGGTCGGCCTCGCCGCCGGGCCGGGTCAGGGCGGCGCGGATGGCCTCGGGCCCGATGGCCGCCCGGAACTTGGCCTCGACATCGGCCCGCACCCGGCCGGTGACCGGCGTGGCCTCGCCCCAGTCCGCGATGAGCGCCTCGAGGTCGGTGTCGTCGATCCAGCCGATCCCCCGGAACAGCTCGTGCATGGCGGTGCCGAAGTCCACCGTGTCCTGCCGCTCGGGATGGAACAGCCAGCCCGCCTTGAATCCGCCCTCGGCCGCCGAGGGCTCCTCCGCCGCCAGCACCGGACGCTCCGCCGCCCGCTCGCGGAACCCTGCGCCCAGCGGCGCCGGTTCGACCGGCGGAGGGCGGGGCTCGGGAGCCGGCAGATGATCCATCCACGCCTCGTCGCCCAGGGGCTCGTCGCCAAGCTGCTTCAGGAAGAACTCGGCCGCCGTGTTCTTCGTCATCGTGCCCTGTTTCGTGGGCGGGGGGAGGATCAGGTAGGTGGCGAACCGGGCCCGGGTCATGGCCACGTAGAGCACCCGCAGGGTGTCGAGCACGGCGGCCCGTTCCGCCTCGTGCCAGGCCACCCGCAGCTCGGGCACGGCCAGGGCGAACGCCTTTCGCGGGGCTTTCAGCATCCATTCCCGGCCTCCGGCCTCCCCCCGCAGCCAGCCCACGCGGTCCGGGCGCATCCCCATGTCCAGCTCGGGCAGGAGGGTCGCGTCGAAGGTGAGCCCCTTGGACTTGTGGATGGTCATCACCACCACCCCGCCCTCCCCCGCCGGCTCCTTCACCCGGAGCCCCTCCACATGCATCCGGAAGCGCTCGGGGTCGATCCCGTGCCCGCGCTCGAACGCGGCCGCCTCGTCGAGCAGGCGCAGGAGCCGCCCCTCGGCGAACTCGGGCAGATCCACCCGCCCGCGCAGGGCGTCGGCCCAGTGGCCGAAGAACGGGCGCAACCCCTGGTCGTGGAGCTGACCCAGCATCCGGACGGCCGCCTCACCGGCGGAATCGGGCAAGGCGTCGGCCAATGGGCTCAGGCGAAGCTGCCCGAAGGCGGCGGTGTCGCCGGGGTGCAGAGCCAGGTGGAGCAGCGACACCAGCAGGCTCACCGGGAGGTTGTCGGCCAGCTCCGGGGCCCCTTCGAGGCTCACCGGGATGTCCGGGCACCGGGCCCGCAGGGCGTCCGCGAGGGCGGCGGCCTTCCGATTGGTCTTGGTGAGGATCCCCACGTGGAGTCGGCGGCCCGCCGGATCGAGCCGCCGGAGGATGTCCGCCGCGGCGGCGGCCACGGGGTCGGTCTCGTCCTCGCCGGCGGCGGTCCGGACGATGGCGGTGAGGCCCGCGAAGTCCTTGGCCGCCTCGTGGGTCTCCCAGGGCTGGGCCTTCCAGCGGTCCACCACCTCGGGGTCGAGGTCCGACCGCTCCAGTTCGCCGAACACCCGGTTCACCCCGTCGATCACCGCCGGGGCGGACCGGAAGGACTTGGTGAGGCTCCTCGCCTCGAGGGCGGGGCCGTAGCGGGCGGCCACCCGGTCGAACAGCTCGGCGTTCCCGCCCCGCCAGGCGTAGATGGCCTGCTTGATGTCGCCCACATAGAAGAAGCTGCGGCGGCCCTCGGGATCCTGGACCGCCTCGTCGACGAGGTTCTCGAAGGCCCGCCACTGGTCGTCGCTGGTGTCCTGGAACTCATCGAGCAGCCAGTGGTCGATGCGGGCGTCGAGCCGGTAGTCGATGTAGAGGCGGGCCTCGGGGCTGCGCGACATCACCGCGTCGCCGGCCAGCAGGGCGGTGACATCGCTGAACGAGTAGCGACCGGTGCGGCGGGTGACCTCGGCGTACACCTCCTCCCACATGGCCACCAGGTCGGCGAAGCCGTCGGTCTGCCGGGCCGCGTAGGCCAGCTCGGCCCCCACCGCGTAGCGGATCAGCGCGCGGAGGGCGTCCAGCGTCGGGCCCTCGTAGGCGATGGGGCTGCGCCGATAGGCCTGCTCCCAGCGGGTCGTCGCGGGATCGAGGATCTCCTCCGCCGCCTCGAGCCAGCGCCTGCCGATGGTGGCGAGCCCGGGCGACCCGGCGGCCGGATCGAAGGCGGCCAGGGTCTCCGCGTCCTTGGTCACGTGGGGAGGGAAGCCGGCCAGCCCGGCCAGGGCCGCCCGGGCCGCCTCGCGATCCGTCCCCAGCCAGGGGCATCCGGCGGGCCACAGCACGGCCAGCGGGGGCGCGGAAGGCGGGCCGGACCGGAAAGCATCCTGGTTCTCGGCGATGGCCTTCTCGATGTCGTCCCGGAACCGCTTGCCCTCGCGCCCGGGGGTCACCGAGCGCCAGGCGTTGACCAGCCGGTTTCGCCGACCGGGGTCGGCCTTCCGCAGGGCCTGGTCCAGCACGTCGCCCCACAGCTCGGACCGGGCGGCGCCGTCCTCGTCCACCACCGCGAAATCCGGGCCCAGCCCCAGCTCGGGGGCGAAGGCCTGGACCACGGTCACGGTGAAGCTGTCGATGGTACCGGTGCGGCTCTGATGCAGCACATCCACGAACCGGCGGAGGGCGTCCCGGAAGACGCCGACCCCGGAGCCGGGCGGGAGGTCCATCTCGGCCACCGCCTCCGCCGCCTTGCCGGGGTCCGACGCCAGCTCCACCAGCATCCCGGCCACGCGGTCGAGGATCTCGGCGGCCGCCTTGCGGCTGAAGGTGAGCCCGCACACCCGTTCCGGCGGCACCCCCAGCGCCAGCAGCCGCACCACCCGCCGGGCCAGGGCATAGGTCTTCCCCGTCCCCGCGCTGGCCCGGATCACCTGGTGGCCGATGGAGGTCATGTTACGCGTGTTTGCGGAACGCCTGCTGGTGGTACTCCTCCCGCACGCCCATGGACGAGGGGATGATGCCCACCACAGACCTGACCTCTGCGGGCAGATCCCCTTCGCTGAGGGAATCCAACGACGAAAGGTGCCGATGGATCAGCTCGGTCACAGTGGTCCGGTGGGCGCGGGCGTACCGTTTGGCCGAGGCAAGGACGTCGGCCGGGAGGCGGATCGTGAGCTTGGCGGTACTTTCGGGCATTACGCACCTCTTTGCTGATGCGGCTAGCCTACTCGACCCGTACGGCTATACCAAGCACGCGAATCTGCACGCGGCGAAGAGGAGTCAGTCTCGACCGCCGGCCCGGTTGCCCAGCCGGATGAGGGGAGAGACGGCTGGGGCGATTCGGGAAACGCGATACGGGATGCGGGATACGGACTTCCCATGGCCCTGGCCAGTCTCCGACTCCACGGCAGCAGAGTGCCGTGGCTACACCTGGCCGCCAGGCGGCCCGGGTGTCCGGCGCGGAACGCGCTGGTGTAGCCGCCCCACTCTGCTGGGGCGGAGTCGGGGCAGACCGGATGGTGTCTCAGAGCAGAAAGTCCCGACTGCGCGCAGACGCTTCGTCGGGCACGCGACCTTTTGTCGAACTCCGAACGACGAAGTAAGGCGCTCGATGCGGCGGACCTGGTAGCGGTCGGTCAGCGCCAGCGGACGGGCCAGCCCTTCCGGGGGCAGGAGCGGGTCCGGAGGGCCATCCGACTCCGACAGCCTCAGCGTGGGGTCGTAGGCCGGGTCGGCCGGGGTCGGATCGCCGACGGGGACCATGGGGCCAGGCCCGTCACCCCACCCCGGGGGCCGGGTGTGTCGGCAGTCGCGCCACCGTGCGGGCGCCCGCGATGAAGGCCGCCAGGAATGCGAGGTCGATCCAGGCGAAGGGGACATAGATGTCGGGCAGGCCAATTTCGCCCAGACGGTGCCAGAGCACGACCGCGATGTACGCCGCCTTGAGGCCGATGCCCATCCAGAGGATGCCTTCGTGGCGCTTGGGATCGAGGTACACCAGGGTGAACCCGAACGCGAAGAGGATGAGCAGGAGGGCGGGGAAGCGCAGGTAGGCCGGATGGTTGGGCTGGGTGATCCCCAGCGCGTCGTAGATGGCCGCGTGGGCGACCAGAAAGGCCACGCCCAGGACCGCATCGTAGACGGCCGAGGCCAGAAACACGCGTCGTGTCCAGAGGAGATTCATGATGCCTTGTCCATGGCCCGCCGTTGGCTGAAGGCGCGGACCTGCTCGCGGAACCGGCGCCGACGGGCCGCCGTCTCGCGTTCCGAGTAGAGTGCCCGCACCAGCCCATGGAATCCAGTCCGAAGTTCCTCGAGGGACATCCCCTTCGGCCGCACGGTGGCGTCAAACAGGGTGCACCGGCTCCAGTCCCCGGGATGCAGCAGCCGGCCGTCGGCCTCGATGCGCCGGTACAGCGGCGTTCCGGGAAACGCGGTCAGCAGGGTCACCTGCACGTCGAACAGCCCCGCCTCCCGGGCGAAGGCCAGCACGTCCCCGAAGATGTCGGGGGTGTCCTCGTCCAGGCCCAGAATGAAGCACCCGTTGACCCGGATGCCCCGGCCCTGGATGGCCCGGATGGCCTCGAGGTAGCGCGGCCGCTGGCGGAGCTTCCAGTCGGCTTTCATCTCCACCCCGCGCAGGCTGGCCGACCGCGGGCTCTCCAGGCCGATCAGCACCTGCCGGCACCCCGCCGCCCGCATGGCGTCGAGCAGCTCGGGATCCCGGGCCACCGAGACGTCGGCCTCGGTGAACCAGCGCACCCGCTCCGGGATCATGGCCTCCATCAGCTCCCGGTAATGCTTCCGGTGCACGAAGCTGTTGTCGTCGGCGAACTCGAGGAAGGGCCGGGGCCAGATGGCCTTGATGGCCTGGATCTCGGCCAGCACCTTGTCCACCGGCTTCAGCTTGTAGGCGGGGGTGAGCAGGATGGAGCTGGCGCAGAACTCGCACCGGTGCGGGCAGCCCCGGCTGGTCTGGAGGGTGATGCGGTTGTACTTCGAGGGGTCGAGCAGGTCGAACCGGGGGATCAGCGCCTCGCGGAGGTCGAACTCCTCTCCCGGCGCGGCCTCGTAGCGGGGCCGGAGCCGCCCGGCCGCCGCGTCGCGCACCACCTGCGGCCACAGCCGTTCCCCCTCCCCCACCACCACCGCGCTGGCGTGCTCCGCCGCCTCGTCCGGGCAGGCGGTGACATGGATGCCCCCCAGCACCACCGGGACGCCCAGCCCCCGGTAGTGGTCGGCCACCTGGTAGGCCTCGAAGATCTGGGCGGAGAACGAGCTGATGGCCACCAGATCGAACGCCACCGGAAGCTCGGGAAGGGTCTGGAGGTCGGCGATCTCGTGGTAGGCGATCTCGTGCCCGTCCGGGGTGCAGGCGGCCAGGGTCAGCAGCCCCAGGCTGGGCAGGGAGGCGATCACCTTGTTGCGCTCGATGAACCCGGGCAGGGTCAGCCCGAGGCGGGTCAGCTCGGGATCATGCGCGCGGACCCCGCTCATGGCGATGAGACCGATCCTCATGGCCGCAGGAGGGCGAAGAGGAGGGCGCCCGCGCCGGTGATCAGGGAGACCACCGGCACCGCGAAGATCATCTTGAGCCGGGGCTGGTGGGCCATGATCCCGCAGCAGATGGGCATGGTCGCCGCGCCCGTCATGAACAGGATGGAGGTCAGCCCGAGGGCCGGCCCCTCCCGGCCCAGGGTGTGCGCGGTGAAGGCGAACAGCAGGTTGAGCAGGCCGAGCATGAACAGCGAGATGTGCCCCAGCCGGTACATCCGCCGCCGGAGGCTGCTGTAGCCCCCCAGCCACCCCTCCTTCTCGAATCCCATCCCGAGCATCGCCCCGGTGAGAAACCCGAGCAGAATCCAGATCCATCCGAATATCAGGTTCACGCCATACGTCATCGCTTCCTCCAGTTACATCGCAACCATGGACCCACAGGCCCCGGACAACCACCCCGAAGCTCACCCACCATGGGCCACCATGGCATCGACAGAGTAGCGGATCCCATGCCAAGGTGGGCGGCCATGCCCATAAGACGCTGTCTATCAGCATGATCGCGATGCTTCCGCCTGCGGAAAGCTGGCCAATCCGTGCAAAGACGTACATTGCTTGCGGGCAAGGCGTGCATCTGTTGTATCTCATCTCCCTCGAGTCGGTATCGAGAGGACGTTCCCTTCGATTGGGCACGCTCGATCTGCGATGGCGGCGTGGCTGCGCATCTGGTCAGGCAAAGGCCCCGGGCCAGAGTTCGGAGGCCAGTCGCCGCCGCTGAATCTTGGGGTTCAGGCGGATAACGGGTGCGACGGCTGGCACGCGGTGGGATACTCGATGCGCGATGCGCGATGCGCGATGCGCGATGCGGGATGCGGGGAAACCGCAGATTGACGATTGCTGATCCACGAAGTGAGAAGCAGGGCCAGTCCGTCGCGTCTGGCTATCGCCATCGATCCTTGCGGCTCGGATGGGGGGCACGGGGAGCCTCGGAACTGCGGAATGTCGAAGGAAGGCGCTCGCTCGAACGGACCAACGCCTCGGAGGAAGGCAGGCCGGGAGGGCGAGGCTCCTGCCGAGCCGGAGCGAGGAGCAGCCATGCCCAGGTTCCAGAAACGAGCCGGGCACCAGCCAGGATCGGATCATGGCCGTCCCTCGCTCGCGGCTCATCCCGCCCGTGGCGGGATTCGCC
>PXDE01000183.1 GCA_003566475.1 PVC group bacterium
CGCCTCGTCCTCCCCGCATCAGCGGCCCGCCCGGACTGCAAAGATTACAGCCTGACCCCTTCTCCGACCCCAACCCCGATCCGGATTCGGCGCTTTGCGAGGAAGGAGACTTCGGCTACGGTATCGCCCCCATAGCATGTGAACCGGGAACCAGCACGGAGCGGACGACAGATGGCGAAGGACTCGTGGACCACTCGGGTGGGGGTGATTCTGGCCGTGACCGGCAGCGCGGTCGGACTGGGCAATTTTCTGCGGTTTCCGGGAGAGGCCGTGAAGCACGGCGGAGGCGTGTTCCTGATCCCCTACCTGGTGGCCTTCCTGATCGTCGGCATCCCCCTGGCCTGGGTCGAATGGTCGCTTGGCCGCTACGGCGGAACCCGAGGTCACCACTCCGCGCCGGGCATCTTCCGCTCCCTGTTCCGGCACCGTTCCGGATCCTACGTGGGTATTCTCGGCACCCTGATGCCGGTGATGATCTACACCTACTACGTGTTCGTGGAGGCCTGGTGCCTGGCCTACGCCTGGGATTTTCTGACCGGACGCATGGCCTCGCTGGGTGGTTCCGGCGAGGAGGTCCAGGCCCATTTCTTCGGCCTCGTGGGAGCCACCGACCACGGGTCCGTTTTCGCCGCGGGGGGCGGACGGATTCTGCCGTTCGTGGCCATCTGCTTCGTACTGAACTTCGCCCTCATCTACCGGGGGGTAGCCAAGGGTATCGAGGTGTTCTGTAACATCGCCATGCCGCTGCTCGTGGTCTGCGCGGGCGTGGTGCTGGTGCGTGTGCTCACGCTGGGCACCCCGGATCCCGACCTCCCCGAGCAGTCGGTGATCAACGGCCTCGGCTACATGTGGAATCCGGTCCAGCCCGGAACGACCATCTGGGCGACCCTGGGC
This sequence comes from PVC group bacterium, assembly GCA_003566475.1. Taxonomy (GTDB): domain Bacteria; phylum Verrucomicrobiota; class Kiritimatiellia; order SS1-B-03-39; family PXDE01; genus PXDE01. Next base: position 895 of record PXDE01000183.1, read on the forward strand.
TCGCCGGACGCCTGGCTGGCCGCCACCGGCCAGGTCTTCTTCAGCCTCTCGGTGGGATTCGGGCTCATTCTGACTTACGCCAGCTATCTCAAGGAGAAGGACGATGTCGCCCTGAGCTCGCTCACCGCCTGCGCAGGCGACGGGTTCTCCGCCGTGGTGCTCGGCGGCATGATCGCCATCCCCGCCGCCTTCGTGTTCCTCGGGCCGGCGGTGGTCGAGGATCCTCCAGGCACCTTCGGCATGGGCTTCATTGCCCTTCCCCAGGTGTTCAACCTGATGCCGTTGGGCCAATTCTTCGGGTTCCTGTTCTTCTTTCTGCTGTTCCTGGCCGCCGTCACCAGCTCCCTGTCCATGCTCCAGCCCTCGATCGCCTTCCTCGAGGAGGCGCTGGGGATCGGACGCAAGCCCTCGGTGGCTATCCTGGGGTTCATCACCCTGGCCGGATCGATGTTCGTGATCTGGTTCTCCCGGGGGTTCGGGGCCCTCGACACCATCGACTGGTGGATGGCCAACTTCTTCATCTTCATCATGGCCACCCTGCAGATCATCTACTTCGGATGGATCCTGGGAGTGGGCGAAGGGATGAAGGAGCTTGCCCGCGGGGCCGAGATCCGGCTCCCCGCGTTCCTCCCCTTCGTGCTCAAGTATGTCTCGCCCACGTTCCTGCTGCTGGTGTTCGGCTACTGGGCCTATCGCGAGATCGGCGGCACCGAGGATAAGCCGGGCCGGTTCGCCCAGCTTCTGTCCCTCCCCGAAGAGGGGCCGCCGGTCGTGCAGCTTTCCGTGGGGCTCATCGCTCTGGTTGCCGCTTTCTTCGCCTTCGTGGCCGCCGCCGGGAACCGGCGCTGGGACCGCGCCGCCATCAAGGAGACGACCCCATGACCCTGGGCGGATGGATCGTGATGCTCCTCGCCGTGACCGGAATCACCGGTCTTCTCGTCTGGTGCGTGACCAAGGTCATCCGCATCCCCGACGCGCCGGAACACCTACACTCCCAGGTCGATATCGACCCGGGTGACCGCGACGCCTGAGCAGACCCCCGCCTCAGTCGCGGTGACGGAAGGTGATGCGGCCCTTGGTCAGATCATAGGGCGACATCTCGACCTGCACCCGGTCGCCCACCGTGATCTTGATGAAGTGCTTGCGCATCTTCCCCGAGATGTGAGCCAGGATCTCGGCCCCGTTGCCGAGCTTCACCTTGTACATGGTCGCGGGCATGACGCGGGTGACCACGCCTTCCACGGTAATCGATTCGTCTTTCTGAGTCGCCATCGGAACCACCTGTCCATTAGAGATTAGCCGGAGAGTCTGCCAGAGCCTCGGCCACACGCAAGCCTGTTTTTCAGGCTCACCCCCGCCCGAACTTGCGGTCCAGCTCGCGCCGGCTGATCTGGATCACCGTGGGCCGCCCGTGCGGGCACGTGTAGGGCATCCGGGCCCGGACCAGGGCCTCGAGCACCGCCTGAAGCTCCGCCTCGCCCAGCCGGCGGCTCCGGTCGGACGACGCGGTGGCGGCGGCGCGGGCCACCGCCGCGCGGATCCGGTGGGGCGCCCCTTTGGCCGCCCCCGTCTGCTCCAGCTCCAGGGCGACCTCGTGGAGCAGCGCCTCCGGGGAGGCTCCGCTGAGCGGCGCGGGAAGGGCGTCGATCAGAAAGCTGTCCCCTCCGAACGCCGAGACCCCGATCCCCATCTCCTGCAACAGGTCCAGGTGCGCACGCACCCGGGCCGCCTCGACCGCGTCCAGGTCCACGGTATGGGGCGTCAGCAGCCGCTGGACCGGCGGCCGGGCGTCCCCCCGCTCCAGGAACCGCTCGTAGAGCACTCGCTCGTGAGCCGCCTGGGGGTCGAGCAGGACCAGGCCGTCCTCGGTCTCGAGCACCGCATAGCCGCCTTCAATCTGGCCCAGAACCCGAAGCACCTGCCAGGGAACGCCGACATCCGGCAGGCCCGGTCCCGAGGCATCGGCGGACGGTTCCGGGGCGGAGGCACCGTGGGTCGGATCGGGCCGTCGGGGGGTCAGCATCTCCTGATAGGCGGGCAACGGAGGCGGCGGGGGCTGGGTTGACGGCGGACCGGGGGACGCCGCCACCGCCGGAGCGGGCACCTCCCCTTCCAGGGCCCGCCGCAGGGAGCGGATCACCAGATCCCGAACCCGGGTGGGATCCCGGAACCGCACCTCCCGCTTGGTGGGGTGGACGTTCACATCCACCTGCGTCCCCGGACAGGTCACATGAAGCACCCCGGCGGGATGGCGCTGACGCGGCCACATCCCCTCCCCGGCCGCCGCGATGGCGTAGTGCAGCAGCGCGGCCTGGGCGGGGCGTCCGTTCACGAAGGTGTAGATGTCGTTGCGGTCCGCCCGCTGCACCGTGGGCAGGGTGATGAACCCCTCCACCTTCACCGGGCCCTCCTCCCCCTCCACCGGCCGGAGCGCCTCCACCCAGGCCGGATCGAACAGCTCGCGGATACGTTCCTCCCGAGTGGCGCCCGGCGGGAACCGCATCACCTCCCGGCCGTCCAGCCGCAGCCGGAACCCCACCCCGGGATAGGCCAGGGCGAACGATTCGGTGATGCGCCGGATGTGCGCGGTCTCCGTGGACTCGGCCCGCAGGAACTTCCGCCGGGCGGGCACGTTGAAGAACAGGCCCTGCACCTCCATGGCCGTGCCGGGGGGCGCTCCACAGGCCTCGACCGACAGGATCTTCCCCCCGGCCAGCCGCACTCGAGTGCCCCCGTCGTCCTCGGCCCGCCGGGTGGTGAGCGTGAACCGCGACACCGAGGCGATGGCGGCCAGGGCCTCGCCCCGGAAGCCCAAGGTGTGGATGTCGTCCAGATCGGCCACGTCCCGGATCTTGCTGGTGGCGTGCCGCTCGAGGGCCAGCAGCGCCTCGTCGCGGGTCATCCCGGCCCCGTCGTCGGTCACCGCGATCCGCCGCGCCCCCCCGCCCACGGACTCCACCTCGATCCGCCGGGCCCCCGCGTCGATCGCGTTCTCGACCAGCTCCTTCACCACCGCCGCCGGACGCTCCACCACCTCCCCGGCGGCGATCTTGTTGATCACCAGATCGGGCAGCACCTGGATACGGGAGGACGTGGCGGGCATGAAGGGGGATGGTGGATTATGGATTTCGGATTGTGGGGAGGATGGCCCGGGGCAGGGCGAAGGGGAAGGACGAAACGGGGGAACCTCCTCGGGAGTATTCCCCGTAGCCGCCGGCGCCAGCCGGTGGACGAGCGAGGACAGGCCTGTGCCCCAGAGCCCGAACCGCGAGAAGCTCTCTCCGGGCACTGCGGTCTGCTCTCTCCATACGCGTCCACGCCCTTGGCGGGCGCGGCTACAGGCGGGCTAGAACCACGCGTAGGGAGGGGAGCGCATCACAGGCTTGCCCGCCTGCACCCGGCCCGGACGCCTACGGCTCTTCGCCTTCCCGCGCCTTGGCCGCGAGCTGCCGCTCGGCGGCCCGGCGCTCTCGGCGGGCGATGGCCGCCTCCCGGCGCTCCACGTCATCATTCAGCAGATCAATGCCCACGAACCCGGCCAGGAAATCCAGGAACTCCAGGAAGTTGAACCCCACCCGCACCGACACGATGGGGGCCACCACGACCTCGACCTGACCGTAATAGGCCGGGTTCGGCCGGTCGGGCACGCTGACCATGGCCACCGTGGTCGCCCGAAAATCTTTCTCACGGTCACCGATCGCGTCGGGACGGGGATCGAACCGCTCCCGTCCCACCACCACCGCCTGCCGGTCCTGGTTCCGGGTTCCCCCGATATTGCGCTCGAAGGAGTCCACCACTCCGCCCCGCAGCCCGTAGGTGTCCTGCTGCTCCAGCAGCCCGGCCTGGAACGGCCCCACCCGGGCCTTGGCCCCCGCCCCGGTGCCCACGGTCAGGGTGAAGATGTCCGCCGCATCCCGCATCCGGTCGCCAGCATAGTGAGTGGCACACCCCGACCCGAGCGAGAGAACACTCAGGGCGAGGCCAAGGAGGAACACAGGACGACGGGATGGCAGGCGGACATGCATATCTTCCTGTCAGCACGATCCAGGCCATGCGGCCGGTACCCCACCCGATCCCAGGCTTCGGAGCCGCTCCTCCCTCGATACCGACCCCGGTCCAGGGGGCCACGGAGTGCCGGAATTCCCCGGGGAAGGAACGCTTCCGTCACGGCCAAGGAACCCCACCCGACCCCGGCGGACACCGCGCGATTATCACTCTTGAGAAAATGAGAGACCAGGGCGCAGTCACCTCATCCACCCATCCAGTCATCCACCCATCCAATCATCCACCCACCAGGTCCCGGAAGTACCCAATGGTCCGGGTCAGGCCCTCGTCGAGGGGCACCGTCGGCTGCCAGCCCAGGGCTTCACGGGCCAGGGCGATGTCGGGACGGCGCTGGCGGGGGTCGTCGGCGGGCAGCGGGTGGAAGACAAGATCCGAGGTCGACCCGGTCAGCCGGAGCACGTGGTCGGCCAGCTCGCGCATGGTGGACTCCTCGGGGTTGCCCAGGTTCACCGGGCCGGTGACCCCGGTCTGCTCCATGAGCCGGATCAGCCCCTCCACCAGGTCATCCACGTAGCAGAAGGACCGGGTCTGGCTGCCGTCGCCATAGATGGTGATGGGCTCTCCCCGCAGGGCCTGCACGATGAAGTTCGACACCACCCGGCCGTCCGAAGCCAGCATGCGGGGGCCGTAGGTGTTGAAGATCCGGGCTACCCGGATGTCCACACCGTTTTCGCGGTGGTAGTCGAAAAACAGAGTCTCCGCGCAGCGTTTGCCCTCATCGTAGCAGGCCCGCCTGCCGACGGGGTTCACATGGCCCCAATAGGATTCGGGCTGGGGATGCACCGCCGGGTCGCCGTACACCTCGGAGGTGGAGGCCTGGAGGATCCTCGCCCTCACCCGCTTGGCCAGGCCCAGGGCGTTGATGGCCCCCATCACCGAGGTCTTGACCGTCTTGATGGGGTTGAACTGGTAATGGGGCGGGGAGGCGGGGCAGGCCAGGTTGTAGATCCGGTCCACCTCGATCTTGAACGGGTCCACCACGTCCCACCGCATCAGCTCGAACCGGGGATGGCCAAGACGATGGACGATATTGGCCTTGCGGCCGGTGAAGAAGTTGTCGAGGCAGACCACCTCGTGCCCGGCCTCGATCAGCCGGTCGCACAGATGGCTGCCCAGGAACCCCGCCCCGCCTGTCACCAGAATCCGCAGCATGCGCACCCTCCTGCCGTCACCCGGTCGAGCCTAGGCGTGCCCCGGGCCCGACGCAATGCCGGAAAGGCGGCCCTCCTGCCCCCGGTTGCGCCGTCAGCCCGGCAGGTCCACCCGGCGCAGGCGGGGGTCGAGGGCGTCGCGGAGGGCGTCGCCGAGAATGTTGAAGGCGAGCACGACCAGGAAGATGGCGCCGGTGACGAAGAACAGCTCCCACCCGTAGCCGTACCAGAGGCGCATGCGGGAGTCGCTGATCATGGTGCCCCAGGACGGCTCGCCCTGCACCCCGATGCCCAGGAAGCTCATGAACACCTCCGTCCCGATGGCAGCCGGGAAGCGGAGGGTGAAGGAGATGATGACGATGTGCAGCACGTTGGGCAGCAGGTGCCGGAACAGGATGCGGACATGGCCCAGCCCCAGGGCCCGGGCGGCCTGGATGTAGGGGCGCTCCTTGTGCTTGATGACCTCGCCCCGGATGAGCCGGCACAGCCCCACCCAGGTGGTGAGCCCGATCCCCACGTAGACCCCGGTGAGCCCCCGCCCCACCACCATGGCGATGGAGAGAATGAACAGGATCTCGGGGATGGAGGCGAAGGTGGAGTAGAGCCAGACGATGACGTCGTCCACCCGGCCCCCGAACCAGCCCGCCACCAGGCCCAGGGTGAGCCCGATGGGGATGGCGATGGCGGAGGTGAGGATGCCCACCCAGAACGCGATCCTGGCCCCCTGGACCAGGCGCTGAAGCACGTCGCGCCCGAGGGCGTCGGTCCCGAACGGATGCCGCCAGCGCCCCGCCCGCTCGCGGGCCCCCGCCTCGGCCTCGGTGGCCGGGGCCATCCGCTCCCGCAGCCCCACCGGGGGAAGATACTGCATCTCCGGATCCACGATCTGATATGACGGCGTGCGGTCCCGGAGGCGCGCGGTCTGGTAGACCCCCTCCCCATAGGCGGCCAGCGCGGTGTACGCCACGAGCACCCCGAGGCAGAACCGGTTGAGCCGGCGGCCCGCGATCTGCCGCCAGGCCAGACGCCAGGGGGAGGAGCGGCTCATCGCAGCGAGACCCTCGGATCGACCATCGCGTAGCAGAGGTCGGCGGCCAGGTTGGCCAGCACGAACAGGGCGGAGCCGATGAGGACGAGGGCCCGGATCACGTCCACGTCGGAGGTGTTGAAGGCCTCGACCCCCAGGTAGCCCAGCCCGGGAATGCCGAAAAAGCTCTCCAGGAGCAGGCTGCCCGTGTACAGGAACGGGATGGCCACCACCACGTGGGTGACCACCGGGATGAGCGCGTTCTTGAGCACATGGCCGAACAGCACCCCGGACCGGCTCACCCCCTTGGCGAAGGCCGCCCGCACGTACTCCTTGTACATCTCGTCGAGCATGAAGGTGCGGTAGTAGCGCAGCCCGCCTCCCAGTCCGCTCACCGTGCCGATGAGGATGGGCAGGACCAGGTAGCGCGGCGACTCGTAGCCCCACACCGGAAACGCCCCCAGACGGAAGGCGAAGATGTACTGCCCGAGCACGATCCAGATGAGGTAGTTGATGCTCATGAGCGCCACCGCCGCCACCACCACCACGCGGTCGAACCAGGTGTCGCGGAAGAAGGCGCAGAACAGGGCGAGCACGATGGTCACCGAGAGCCCCAGGAAGAACATGGGCACGGTGAGGCTGAGCGAGGGCAGCACGCCCTGGCGGATGCGCTCGGCCACGGGCTGGCGGGTGTAGTGGGAGGTGCCGAAGTCGAACCGGGCGATCTGGCCCAGGAAGAACCCGAGCTGGCTCCGCCAGGGCCGGTCTTGACGCACGTCCAGCCGGGCCGAGGCGATCTCCAGCGACTCGTCCCCCGCCTGAAGCAGCACGGCCAGCCCCCGGGGATCGGACCCGGTAGCGAACTCGGCCCGGACCGGCCGGAACCGGCGGCCGGTGGACGCAAGGTCCTTGATCGGTTCCGGATCGTCGTCTGGCCCCGCCCGCATCAGAACCGCTCCCCCGGCCCCGCCCCGGACGTTCAGGGTCAGGCGGTAGGTGGCGTCGCGGCGGAGCGTCATGGCCAGGGGCAGTTCGGTCCGCACGCCGGGGGCGATCACGATCCGTCCCGGGCCGTCGTCGCGGGTCCAGGTGACCCCTTCGGGCAGGGGCCAGGCCCCGGGATTGTGCTGCAAGTCCGCCGGGGGATGGGCGTAGGTCGAGGCCCACCACCCGCAGAACAGAGGCCGGTGCAGGCCGCGGGCCACCCGGAACTCCTCCAGATCGCGGGCCGAGGCCTGGGGGCCCAGCGCGGACAGGGCGGGATCGCCCCCGGCCACATGGAAGAGGATGAAGGTGATGAGGACGACCCCCAGCACGGTGGGGATCATCATCAGGAGCCGGCGGGCGATGTAGCGGAGCATGCCTAGAACTCCCGCACCGGGGCCACGTCGAGAACCTTCCGCATGCCGTAGGGGAAGGCGTGCGGTTTGTGGTGAAGCAGCCAGGGATAGCTCAGCACGTAGCTGACGGGCTGGCCCGCGTAGATCCAGGGGCTCTCCCGGTTGACGATGCTTACCATCCGCCGGATGAGGGCGTCGCGTGCGGGCCCGTCGGCCAGGCCCCTCATCTCCTCGTAGAGGGCGTCGTACTCGGGGTCGGTGAACCGGGCCCGGTTGGGGCCGGCGGTGGCGTTGGGCCCATAGAAGAGCTGGAGGAAGTTCTGGGCGTCGGGATAGTCGGCCACCCAGGAGAGCCGGACGATCTGGAACTGGCCCCGGGCCATCTTCTCCCAGAAGGCGGGGCGGGCGTTGTAGCTGGGCCGCAGCACCACCCCCAGCGGCGCCCAGAACGAGGCGAGCAGATCCACCGTCTGCCGGATCTCGGCGCTCTCCTCGCCCCCGATCTCCAGGGTGAGTTCGAGTCGCCGGCCCGTGGCGGGGTCGATGCCGCCCGGGAACCCCGCTTCCTCCAGAAGGTCCCGGGCCCGGTCGAGGTCGTAGGGATAGGGGGGCGGCCCGGACGCATGGCCCGCCACCCCTTCCGGGATCGGCCCGTTGGGGATCAGGAGCCGACCGTTGTGAAACCGCACCCAGATCTCGCCGTCGAAAGCATGAGCCAGGGCCTGCCGGAGGGGCCGGTTGGGGCCCACCACGGGGTCGGTCATGTTGAACCCCAGATACGACATGGTCAGCGTGGGGGCCTGCCGCAGCTCGATCCCGCGGACGGCCAGCTCGGGGTTGAGCGCCCGGTCCGGGCCCACCACCAGGTCGAACCGGTCGCGGCCGATGTCGGAGGTGGCGAACTGGCCGCGCATGAACATGAGCCAGGCCGTGGAGGCATCGCCGACCTGGAACTGGACCACGCGGTCGAGAAACGGGATGGGCTGACCGGCCGCCGCGAGCAGGCCGGCTTCGGCATCGCCCGGCTCGCCTTCGGCCGGATAGGTCTCGATCCGCCCGGTTCGGGCCCAGGTGGGGTTGCGGACGAACTCGATCCGGTAGTTGCGGATCCAGTCGTGCAGGATGAACGGCCCCGTGCCCACGGGATGCTGACCCAGGGCGTCGCCGTAGGCCTCGGTGGCCTCGCGGGGGATGGCCACCGCGTAATGCAGGGCCAGGATGTGCAGGAGCTGGGGATAGGGCTCGGTGAGGGTGATGACCAGCGTGTGGGGATCCGGGGCGGCCAGTCCCTCGATGGGCGCGTCGTAATCCGGCCCGGCCTCGGACTGGGACTGCTCCCGCCAGGCGTCGAGCCCGACGATGCGGCCCCGGAAGGCCCAGAACCCCGGCGACTGGATGCGGGCGTCGGCCACCCGCCGGATGGCGTGGATGAAGTCCTCGGCGACCACCTCGCGGCCCTTTCCTCCGGTCGCGGTGAAGCAGGGGTCGTCCTGATAGTAGACCCCCCGGCGGATGGGAATGGTGACCACCCGCCCGTCCTCGCTCACCTCCGGCATGGCGGCGGCGAGCAGAGGCCGGACGGTGTAGGGCCGTTTGAGGTAGTGGTACTCGTACAGGGTCTCGTAGACCATGGCCACGGCCTGGACCGAGGTCACGTCCCCCACCCGGGCGGGGTCGAGGCTGCGAATGGAGGCGGTGGGCGCGTAGAGCACCTTCTCGCCGTCGCGGGTTCCGGCGTCCAGCCCCGGCCCGCCGCAGCCGATGGCCACGACGGCCAGCGTGAGAAGGCCGAGGACGGCGGGCGTGCGCCCCCGACACCCGCCCTGCCCCGGCATCGGACGCCTAGGGCTGGTCGTCGTCGGCGTCCGGAACCGCTTCCGGCGCGGGCGGCGCGGGCGGCGCACCGGCGTCCTCGGGGGCGACCAGAACCTCGGAGGTCTCGACGTCCGTCTCGTCCTCCGGCCGCGCGGCCGGTTCAGCCTCGGGCTCGTCCTCGATCTCGCGGAGCTCGGGCGGAGGCTCGTCGGGAACCTCGCGCATGACGCCGAGGGTGCCCGCCGCGTCCAGAATCGACCGGTCCTGGCCGGAGGCCTGGATCTTGGCCATGACCAGGGTGTTGACGAGGAAGATCGAGGCCAGCACCACGGTGGTCTTGGTGAGAATATTCCCGGCCCGGCTCCCGAACAGGTTCTCGCCCACGGCGGAGGCCATGCCGATTCCGGCGAAACCTCCACCCTTGGACTTCTGCAGGAGGATGATGCCGATCAGCAGAAAGCTGACCAGCACCTCGAGGACGACCAGGAAACCATAAAGAATGTTCATAGGCGGGGGACGTTACCCTGCCGCCTGCACGATCGCAACGAAAGACTTGGCCTCCAGGGCCGCCCCACCGATCAGGCCGCCGTCCACATCCGGCTGGGCGAAGATCTCCGCCGCGTTGGCCGGCTTCACGCTGCCGCCGTACTGGATGCGGACCGCGTCGGCGGCCTCGACGCCGGCCAGGGCGGACACGGTGGCCCGGATGAGGGCATGGACCTCCTGGGCCTGCTCGGAGGTGGCGGTCCGGCCGGTCCCGATCGCCCACACCGGCTCGTAGGCGATCACCAGGATCTTGAACGCATCCGCCGGGATGCCGGCCAGTCCCTCGCGGACCTGGCGCTCGACCACGAATGCGGTCTCCCCCGCCTCGCGCTGCTCCAGGGTCTCCCCCACGCAGTAGATGGGGACCAGGCCCGACGTGAGCGCCGCCTTCACCTTCTCCAGGGCCGAGGCGTTGGTCTCGCCGTAATACTGGCGCCGCTCGCTATGGGCGATGATGGCATGCGTCACCCCGTGCTCCTTGAGCATGCCGGGAGCGATCTCCCCGGTGTAGGCGCCCGAGTCGTGGGGGTTGATGTTCTGAGCCCCCAGCCGGATCGGCGTGTCCTCGACGGCCTCGGCCGACGCGGCCAGGGCGGTGAACGGCGGACAGACCACGATCTCTGTCTTCTCCTCTCCGCTCAGCCCGGCCGCGATGGAGCTGATCAGCTCCCGCGCCTCGGCGGCGGTCTTGTGCATCTTCCAGTTACCGGCAACGATCGGGGTGCGCATGGGGGCTCCAGGGGGAGGGTTTAGTGTTCAGGTTCAGGGGTCAGGACGCGGAGATGAACAGCACTGAATGAGCCGCCCATCTGAAATCTGAAATGCGAGATCTGAAATCCTCCCTCACGCATCGGTCAGCGCATCCACGCCGGGGAGGGGCTTGCCTTCGAGGAATTCCAGACTGGCCCCGCCGCCGGTGCTGATATGGGTCATCCGGTCGGCCAGGCCGCTCTGGTTGACCGCGCTCACGCTGTCGCCGCCGCCCACGATGCTGAGGCTGTCGGAGTCGGCCACCGCCCGGGCCACCGCGAAGGTGCCCTCGCTAAACGGGGCCAGCTCGAACGCGCCCATGGGGCCGTTCCACACGATGGTCTTGGCCCCGGCGATGGTCTGGCAGAACCGCTCGACCGACGTCGGCCCGATGTCCAGGGCCATCCAGCCGTCCTTGATGCCGTCCTCGGCCACCACCTCGGAGGCCGCGTCGGCGGCGAACCGGTCGCCCAGGACGTGATCCACGGGAAGCAGGATCGTCACCTCCTTGGCCTCGGCTTCCTTGAGGATCTGCGCGGCCAGGTCCGCCTTGTCCTCCTCGACCAGCGACGTGCCGGTGGGCAGGCCCTTGGCCCGGTAGAACGTGTAGGCCATGGCCCCGCCGATGATCAGCGCGTCCACCTTGCCCAGCAGATTGGTGATGACGTTGACCTTGTCGCTGACCTTGGCCCCGCCCAGGATGGCCACGAAGGGCCGGGCGGGATCGGCCAGCGCCTGGCCCAGATACCGGATCTCCTTCTCCATCAGAAACCCGGCCGCGTTCTGGCGGAAGAACTGGCAGACCACGGCGGTCGAGGCATGGGCCCGATGGGCCGAACCGAACGCATCGTTGACGTAGAGGTCGGCGTATCCGGCCAGTTCCTTGGCGAATTCAAGCTGCCGCGCCTTCATCTCGGCCTTGGCCGCCTTCTTCTCCTCGTCGGAGGCGTCGTCGGCCAGCTTGGGCTTCCCCTCCTCCTCCAGGTGGAACCGGGTGTTCTCCAGCACCAGCACCTCGCCCGGCTTCAGGGCGCCTGCCTGGGCCTGGGCGCCACGGCAGTCCGGCGCGAACTGCACGGGCCGCCCCAGCAGCTCGCCCAGACGGTCGGCGGCGGGCTTGAGGGTGAAGGCCGGGTCGGGCTTGCCCTTGGGCCGGCCCAGATGGCTCATCAGCACCAGCGAGGCCCCATGGTCGAGGATGTGCCGGATGCTCGGAAGGGCGGCGGTGATGCGGGTGTCGTCCCCCACCTTCCCCTCCTTGATGGGCACATTGAAATCCACGCGCATAAGCACACGCTGGCCGGCCAGGTCGAGATCGCGGAGGGAGAGCTTCTTCATGGATGAATGGATGGGTGGATGAATGGATGAGTGGATGACGGGATGGATGGGGAAGGCCGTCGGTGGCCGGTCGCCAGCCGCCCATCCCAGGCCACCGACCCGAACGGGGCCCCCGGTTTTCTGACCGGAGGCCCCGCCGGAATCGGCAGGGGGATCAGCCCGCGTCGACCTTGGCCATATGGCTGATCAGGTCGAGCACCTTGCAGGAGTAGCCCCACTCGTTGTCGTACCAGGACACCACCTTCACGAAGGTGTCGCTGAGGGCGATGCCCGCGTCGGCGTCGAACACCGAGGTGCGGGTCTCGCCGATGAAGTCGCTGGAGACCACGCTGTCCTCGGTGTAGCCGAGGATGCCCTTGAGGGCGCCTTCGGAGGCCTGCTTCATGGCCGCCTTGATCTCCTCGTAGGTCGCCGGCTTCTCGAGGCGGCAGGTCAGGTCGACCACCGACACGTTGATGGTGGGCACCCGGAAGGCCATCCCGGTGAGCTTGCCGTTGAGGGCGGGGATGACCTTGCCCACCGCCTTGGCGGCGCCAGTGCTGGAGGGGATGATGTTGTGGGCGGCCGCCCGGCCCCCGCGCCAGTCCTTCTTGGACGGGCCGTCCACCGTCTTCTGGGTGGCGGTCATGGCGTGCACGGTGGTCATCAGACCCTCGGCGATGCCCCATGTGTCGTTGAGCACCTTGGCCACCGGGGCCAGGCAGTTGGTGGTGCAGGACGCGTTGGACACCACGTTCATGTCCTTGGCGTAGCTGTCCTGGTTCACCCCCATGACGAACATGGGTGCGTCCTTGGACGGCGCGCTGATGACCACCTTCTTGGCTCCGCCCTTGAGGTGAGCCGACGCCTTCTCGACATCGGTGAACACGCCGGTGGAATCGACCACGTAGTCGGCCCCGCAGGCGCCCCACGGAATCTCGGCCGGGTTCATCTTGTCGAAGACCTTCAGTTCCTTGCCGTTGACGACCAGCTTGCCGTCCTGCACCTCGACCGTGCCCGGGAACCGGCCGTGCACGGTGTCGTACTTGATCATATAGACCATGTAGTCGAGATCGATGAAGGGATCGTTGACGCCGACCACCTCGATGTCCGGGTTGTCGATGGACGCCCGGAAGACCAGACGGCCGATGCGGCCAAATCCATTGATGCCTACGTTCACTGCCATGGCGTTTCGCCTCTTGGGTTTGGGGTTGAACAGTCCGAGCCGGGGAAAAACCGGCCGCACAAAATCACCGCAGGCTATCGCAAATCCCCCCTCCCCGTCAACCGATCCGCGCCCGGAACGCATGAAAAATATCAGTCAAACGATACACACATGCCGGAACGGCACGTCATCCTTCGCGGTTTCACCGAGCGGTCCCGTCTCACACTGGTACCAGCCACGAGAACGGGGGCCAGGGCAGGTTGCGCAGCACGGTGTAGCCGACCAGAACTCCCGCGAGGATCAGGATCTGACGGGCCGTCCATCGGGGGAGCGGCAGGCGGACCCGGCTGCGGGCGCGGAGGCACCGGGCCACGACCTCGTAGAGGAAGTACACGGCGAAGCCAAACAGAAGCGGGTTGGCCCGAAACGCCCCGACCAGATCCCCCCGGGCCACGCCGTGGAGCAGGCGGGTGCTCCCGCATCCCGAACAGAAGAGGCCGGTCGTCTGGAGGAAGACGCACTTGGGATAGAACGGGACCGTCCGGGGGTCGGCCAGGTGCAGCACGGTCACGCCGCCCAGGATGGCCAGGGCGCCCAGCACCCAGCCCCACCCCGGCATCGCCCGGATCCCGGCCGGTGGATCCGCGGGCTCTAGGTTCGGAAGATCCATGCCGCCACTCCCAGTCCGAGGCCGATCAGCCAGGCCGCCGCACCGGCCCAGAACCCGAGCCGGGTCCAGAACCGGGCCCGGTCCGCGTAGAACCGGGCCGCCTCCGCCTCGCCCCGTTCCAGAGCCCCCGCGCACCGGAAGCCCATCACCAGGCCCGGCACGGCCAGGGGCGCGCCGCACAGGCAGAAAAGCGCCACCAGCATGGACTGCGCGAGATACGGGTCGGGGATCGCCTCCGCCTCCGGTGTCTGATTCGGGTCGCTCATGCCATCCAGTCCCCGCTGCCCCTGGATCCGCGTCAGTCCTGGCCCTGCCGAAGGGTCTCGGCCATCTTGATGATGGAGTCGGTCATGTCGACCACCTGGGCGTCGGCCGGCACCTGGAACTCGAAGGTTCCTTCCTCGAACGTCGGGTTGATCTCATAGTCGGTGACCTTCTGGGTGATCATCTCCGATCCGTCCTGGGCGAAGAACACGGACTGACGGACCATGCCGTCCTTGGCGTCGAACCACGCCCGCACCTTGGCCGGAAGCATGCCCGGCGCCACCCCGGGGGCCTGGGGGATGGGGCCTTCGACCACCACCACGTCCGCGTCGTCCAGTTTCTCGCGGCCCACCAGGGTGAGGTCTTCGGTCTTGGTCGCGCCGAAGGGGTCGTTCTGCTCCTGGGTCATGGCGGCGGCCATGTCGTCGGCCCCCGCCTTCCGGATACGCTCGACGTCCATCGTCTGGACCATGTTCATCATCGGGATGTGGGTGTGGACAACCTTCCCGTCGGACACCACGATCTGCTTCATGCCCATGGCCGGCATATCCGTCTCCATCCGGAGCTTCTGGCCCTGCTTCTGCACCGTTCCAGTCATCTCCTGCCGCTGTCCCATCATGGACATGGTCATGGCCATGGACGCTCGGAAGTTGGCGATCTCGCCGGCCTTCTTCCGGATGGCCGCGATCTCGGCGGCGTCGTCGGCCCGCACGGCGGCCGGGGTGGCGAGGAGCAGGCAGAAGGCGGACGCGGCAAACAGGGATCGCGGGGTCATCATAACGGTCTCCATTAGGCTACAGGCGCGGAGCACCCGGAACATCCGGAGTCCGGCACGGGGACAGCATGCCCCAGGGCCTTCCCCGGCGCAAGCCGGGGCGTCAGGGTCCAGCGCCCAGCCCGAGCACCTGCGCCACCGTCAGATCCGCGATGGACGGCACGACCAGGTCCGCCCCGGCGGCGACCAGGTCGGTTTCCGGAAAGCTGGTGGCCACGCCCACGCAGGCCATGCCTGCGGCCCTGGCCGCCCGCACCCCGTTCAGGGCGTCCTCGAGCACCACGCACCGCCCGGGCTCTGCCCCAATCCGCGCCGCCGCCGCCAGGAACAGATCCGGCCAGGGCTTCCGGCGCTCGACATCCTCGGCTGCGATCACCGCCTCGAACGACTCGGGCGGACACCCGATCTTCCGCAGGTTGGCCTCGACCTTGATCCAATCCGCGCTGCTGGCCACCGCCGTGGCCAGGCCGGCGTCCCGGCAGGCCCGGATGAACGCCGCCGCCCCCGGAAACACCACCAGCCGATCCGGGACCTTCTCCAGGTAGAGCGCATAGGTCCGGGCCTTGTCGGCCTCCACGTCGAACGGAACCCCGTGCTTCTCCGCCACCCCGCCCAGGTACCGGTTCTCCCCCGCCCCCACGAAGGGAAGGAAATCCTCGGGGGCCACCCGCGCGCCCTTCTCCTCGAACATCTCCATGGCCGCCTCGCGGATCAGGGCTTCGGAGTCGGCCAGAACCCCGTCCATGTCGAAGATGATGGCCTCCGTCACCCGATCCCCTTCACCGATCGCTGGCCACCGCCACCGCCACCGCATCGGCGACCCGGCGCGTGATCTCCTTCCAGTTCCCGGCGTTCAGGAGATCCCGGGTGACCAGCCACGAACCGCCGATGGCGGCCACGTCCTTGCAGGCCAGATACTCGCCCATGGTGGCCTGGTTGACACCGCCCAGCGGGACAAACCTCACCTCGCGGTGCCGATAGGGGGCGGCCAGGGCCTCGATCATGGGCACCCCGCCGAGCAGGCTGGCCGGGAAGAACTTGAGGACACGGCAGTCCAGGGCGAGGGCCGCCTCGATCTCGGTGGCCGTGGCCACGCCGGGGATGAACGCCAGGCCGGCCGCATGGGCCGCCTCCACGACCTCGGCGCGCAGGCCGGGCGAGACGCCGAAATCCACGCCCAGTTCGGCCATTCGACGGGCCTGGTCCGGCTCCAGGATCGTTCCCGCGCCCAGGATGAAGTCCGGATGGGCCTTGCGAATCCGGGCCAGGGCCTCCTCGGCGGCCGGCGTGCGGAGGGTGACTTCGATCACGCCGAGCCCGCCCGCCAGCAGCGCCTCGGCCAGCGGCAGCGCGTGCTCCGCATCCTCGATCACCGCCACGGGAACGACTCGCTTGCTGACGACCTTCTGCATGTCCATCGCGGGGTAGCCTCCTTCGGAAAACGCTGGGTCCGCCAATCCTCGATGCTAGGCACACCCTCGCCCCGGACACAAGCCGCCGAGCCGGACAGGCATCTGCGAGGGCGTCAGCTGAAACATTCTTCAACCTGGATTTTCGTCAATAATTAAGGCCTGACCCCTTTGAATACC
>PXDE01000388.1 GCA_003566475.1 PVC group bacterium
AACGGCTACCGGAACCGGGCCCGCCTCAAGCGCGACCTCTTCTTCCGCCTCGGCGGCCTCGACCTCTACCCCGACTTGGCCCAATGAAAAATCCCCCGGAAAATCCCGAAGCCCCACAAATGTACGGTCTGACCCCTTCCGCCCCTAGAGCGGTTTTCTCCGCCCGGGGCTCTTCGCAGTTACCTTCGGATTCTGCGGAAATCAAGAACTCTGCCGGCTAGGGCATAGGAGGATCCGCCATCCGGGTCCGGCGTGAACTCGAACCCATCCTCTCCGTTACGGGGAAGGTACGACGAGACGGGCAGGCAAATGTACTTCCCCGCTTCGATTCCGCCTTCGTCGCTCTGCACCACCACCAGGTTGAACCTGTGAGTGTAGACCTTGGTCGGATTCAGGGCTCGCACCCGGTCCGACCAAAAGACCGCGGGAATCCTGGAGTCATCCTTCTCGGTTCCCGCCCTGACGGCCTGTACGAATGCCACGTACGTCCGATAGCCATCCCCAGCCAAACCCTCATCGGAGCGCTCCGGAATGGGGGCGAACGTCCGGATGCTCCTCCACGAAGGCCTTCCATCCTGCTGGTTGGGCCCCGCCTCCTGGACGACCAGCCGGGCCTCCGAGCGGGGAACCACGAAGATTCCGTAGGGGGTGACCGGGGCTGGCCGGATGTTGTTATAGTGTTCGACCCTGTATCGAAGGACGAGCCCGTCCTGCGATCGCGTCGCCGACAGAAGCTTCAGGCCCCGGACGCTGTCCATCTCCCCCCCGAACAGGGCGACCACCATGGAGGACTGAAAGTCCACCGTAGGCAGAGCAGGTTCATTATGGAGGGCGTCGTACCGGCCGGGCTCCACGCCTAGGTGCCGCAGCCACATCTCGCGCCATTCGGACTCGGCGGTGACCCGCAAGGCCTGGGGCGTGGTGATTCCACTGGTCGCGCCCGACCAGTGGACCCATACGGGAAGGGCTCCCGACGCGTCGTCCCCATCCCCGGCATCGGAGGCCGGAGAAGCCATGCACCCCAGAAGAAACACCGTGGCAATCCACGCCATCGCCTTGTCACCGGAGATTCTCATCGCTGCTCCTCGGGGTGGGAGCCCCGTTGAATTCACCCCCAATCAACCACCGATCCGCCCCGCGCGTGTCACCGCCGGTTTAGATCCGTGTCAAGGGTGTGTCATCTCCCGCCCGCCTTCCTGGCCTTGTCGACCTTCGGCTCCTAACCAGTCGGGTCGGTTTTCCTGCGGTGGGTCCGGATGAACAACGCGATGTCCGCGCCGGTCTTGACCAGGACGAGGGCGGCGACCATGGGCATCGGCGATCCCAAGTGCAGGGTCGGCGCGGCGCCGAAGAGGATGATCACGTGAAGGAGCCCGATCCGGGCGTAGGGCTGGTACATCAGTTGGTTCAGGGATAGGGATTCCCGCTCAGCGCCCCGAAGGAAGTGCTGGACGAACGAGACAGCATGGCTGGCCACCAGCCCGGCCACCGGCCAGGCCAGGCCCTCGGGCCGCTGCCGCCAGAGCCAGACCACCACCCCGCGGAGAAGCTGAAGGAACACCGCCGGGCTCGCCTCCAGCTCCCCGAACATCCGGGCGGCACCCTCCTCGCCGAGGGTTCCGGTGAGGAGAAGCACGAAGAACCCGTGGCCCCCGCAGAATCCCCCGAAATGGACGATGAAGAAGGGGATGGTGTAGAGCTTGGCCAGGTGGACGAGCGGGTGGACCACGCGGACCAGGGCCATTTTGAGGACGTTGAAGCATCCCACCACCACGTTCTCGGCCCAGTACAGAATGATGATCGCCCCGGCGTCCCAGCCGAAGCCCAGGACTCCGATCAGAGGCAGCAGGTTGGCTCCGACCAGAAACGGCAGCGCGAAGGGCGCGGGCGGCTTCGCCGCAGGATCCGGCTCTCGCGTGGCCGAGGAGGGCGGGTCGGCAGGATGGTGCATGTGCCCATGACCATGGCCGCGCCTGCTCAGTCTGTAAACGCGTGCTTGTTCACGGAGAGTGGATGGATGGAGGAATGGATGAGGGGATGAGCGGGGGGGGGAATCCTTAAGGGTCTGTCCCTAGCTGGGTGGAACTGATCCCGGACGCTGTGGCCTGTCCCTGTCCAGACCTGTCCCTATCCGGCAGGGCCTCTCCGGGGCTACCCGTCGGGGTCTCGTCAGACCAGAGGATTCACTCCCCGTGGAAACGCCGAGGTTGTGGCGTGGTGCCGGGAATCCCTACCCTACGTGCCATGGGAGCGGCCTCGTGCCCGTGCGGGAGCGCCGCTTCCCATCGGCCATCCGGATGCGCCGGACTCAAAGCAGCCGGGCACGAGTCAAAGGTACGACACGACCATGAAAGCCTTCGTCCTCACCGTTCTGGCCATGATCGGCGGCGCCGTCCTGGCCCCGTTCGGCGCCCTGGCCAACGAGGCCACCCCCGCCGCGGGCCAGTGGGTATCCTTCCGCATTCCCGCCGCCCGGAACGCGCCGGCCCCGGCCGGGTCGACCGTGCGCTCGCGGGCTCCGGTGTATGCCTTCAAGCTGGTCATCCCAACCCACCAGGTCGTGAACGGGAAGAAGTGGGTTCTGGAGTCGGAAATCCAGGCCATGCCCGATTCCTACCCGATCGAGGTCACCCAGTTCGCTCCCGACTCCTGGGCCGACGACAAGGCGTTTCCCTCGGTCACGGGCGGGGGGTTCACCCAGCGGAGGGCCGGAGGGGCCCGCACCTGGTCCATGACGGTGGGAGGGCCCGAGGTCCATATCGTCATCGGGAACAAACAGGGGCAGCCCCCCGCCAGCGAGGTCCGGGGCAGGCTGCGCTGGACCATCCAGGACGAGGCACCACGGTGAATTCCCGCTTCCCCCATGCCTTGGACTCGCTGAACCAAGGCAAGTGCGCATCAAACCAAGGAGAGCATGCGGCGAGGTGAACCGCGTGCGTGCCCCGTAGCCTACTAGGAGATGAAAATGAGTGCGGACGGTTCCTTCGTGAAGTTCGTGGAGCGGGTACTGGCGCAGGCCAGCAAGGACGATGCCACTGATGTCGTGATCGGTGCTGCCGGAGGAGATACGACGCCCGTGAAGTACAAGGTGGGCGGGAGCTGGTACGACATGGCTCCTCCTCCTGCCCGCCTTCGTACCGACGTGATCGCGAATCTCGGGCGATTGGCGTCCCTGCCTGAGGGACCCTTTCCGAAGCAAGGCATGATCGACATCACCACCGAGAGTGGACATGCTAAATGGGATCTGAAGGCGCCCGCCGAAGAAGGGGAGTGGTCGCTTTCCCGTCGTGCATAGAGGAGAAGTTCCCGGGATGGCCTGAATCCTGCATGCCCACGCGAGTCCGCTACCCTGGCCCAAGCTCATGGAATGTCCGTCGGTGAGAAGGTAGACGGGGCGGAAAACCAAGTCGGGCCGGAGAGCATGAAAAGAGACCTCCTTGAACTTCTGGTCTGCCCGCAGTGCAAGAGAGGTCTGACGGCAAAATGCATTCGCGGGAAACCCGAGATCATTAGCGGCATACTCCTCTGCGGATTCTGCGGACAGCATTACCCCATCGCCGCTCGGGTGGCGTCGTTGCTTCCCGACCCGCATCCATACCCAATCGCCTTCTTGCCACCGGAGGACATTCTGCCTGAACCTGCCGCGACTCTCCAGGAGCGGCGCCACACAAACGCATTGGCCTTGTACATAGCGAGATACGGGAAGAATCGGTTTATGCGCGCCGTTCGTCGGGCGGCGAAGCTCCCGATGAGGCAGCGCAACAAGAGGCTGCGCGCCCGGCGCGCGGCGTTGCTGAGCCCAACCGTCAAACAGCGTGGCTACCGGCACTCGCGGCAAGCCTTCATTCACAAGATTATGCTGCCCGTGATGACGCGGCGATTCTGGCCGGATCCGCGTTGCCAGGCGATGGTGGATGCACTGCGAGAACTGAGGCCCAGAACGCTTCTGGATGTCGCGACGGGACCGGGTGGCTTGCTTTGCGCGGCGCTTCCGCTCCTGAAACGAACAAATTGCGTCGGGCTAGAAATTTGTTACGAGGCCTGTCGCACGGTTTTGGCCGAAGCGGAGCATTTCGGATTCCTCGATCGTCAGGACATGGTCCATGGGGACGCCAGATTGATGCCGTTTTCGGACGCATCGTTCGACTGCGTCAGTGGATGGACCGCAGCCTATCACATCTCCCGTTACCG
>PXDE01000192.1 GCA_003566475.1 PVC group bacterium
AGGATGTTCTGCCGGAGCTCGGTGCGGAACGCCTCCGGCCAGGCGTCGTGGCAGAGGTCATAGGCCAGGACCACCCGCACGATCTGATGCCCCATCTCGCCGGTCAGCCGGCCGGTGGAATCGATGTCGGAATAGCCACGCACAATCTCCATGGCCCGCTCGGCATAGGCGGGGTCGCCCGAGGCCTGGTAGAGCAGCCCGAGGACCACGGGGTCGCGCGAGGTCCGGGCCCGGGCCGCGAAGGCCTGGCCGAACGGGGTCTGGAAACGCTCGCGGAGCGCGGGCACCTCGTCGCGCCGAAGGAGCAGCCGGGGATGCTCGCCGGGGGCGATCTCCGAGGCGGGGCCGGCCCGCACCACCGGCCGCACCGTGGCCGTCAGCTCGCCCTCGCTGGTCTCGCCCCGTTCGGATCCCCGCCAGGTGCCGGCGTAGGTTCCGTCGCTGTCCCGGCGCAGATCCAGTTCGTAGAACACGAACGCCTCGCCCCGGTTCATATCGCGGCGCAGATGGACCTCCAGCGTCATCCGTTCCGCATCGCCCTCCTCCTTCACCACGAAGCCCACATCCACATTGCGGAAGTTGGGCCGCGAGCGCCGTACCGGGGCCCAG
Source organism: PVC group bacterium (assembly GCA_003566475.1). Lineage (GTDB taxonomy): Bacteria > Verrucomicrobiota > Kiritimatiellia > SS1-B-03-39 > PXDE01 > PXDE01. The sequence continues at coordinate 610 of PXDE01000192.1, forward strand.
CCGTCCTCCCCGCGCGTCAGCCGCATGATCCAGTGCCCCCCCAGCACCGCCTCCAGTTCGCCCTGGAACGGCTGGCCTCGGGCCGCCGACGGCAGGCCTAGGCCAAGCGCGACCATGGCGAGGGCCAGCATGCGGCGGACGGGATACTGGGTGGATCGTTCGCGTCGCAGGGGCATGTCGATTCTCCGGACGGAATGCATGGGGAGACGAAAGCAGTCTTCGACTCTACCCCAGAACGCGGAAGGGGACAGCGGGAAAAGCAGCTCGGCCTGGGGCCTGTCGCGCAGGCATGCCGTGCCTGGTGTCTCCGAAAGGCGCGGCCGGCGCGGCCCGGAATGGGACGTAGGGGACCCAGGGGACGTATGGGCGAGCGGTTTGGTGAGGGGGCACGTTGGGGACGGCATGCGTCGCATACGTCCCATACGTCCCATGGCCTCCACGGCATGGCCTGTGCGGTCGAAGCGGCCCCCCTCCGGTTCCCCCGTGCCAACCGGTGCCCTCCGACACCACTTCAGCCGCTCTTTCAGGTAGGGCCGTCGATTGACATCTGATGTCAAATGAAGTAGCATCAAATCATCATGAGAACCACCCTCAATCTGGACGCCCCGGTGCTGCAACGGCTTAAGGCTTTGCAGCGCAAGGAGAAGAAACCTCTGGGCCGCCTGGCCTCCGACCTTCTTCTGGAGGCGATGGCGTCGCGTCGGAACCCGGTGGAACCATCCGTATCGGCCTTCCGATGGACCTCCCGATCCATGGAGGCGCGGGTGGACCCGGGAGATCGGGAGGCGGTCTATGACCTCATGGACGAAGGCCCGGGATGAGCTTCTCGCTGGACGTGAATCTCCTTCTCTACGCCTCGGACCGGTCCTCGCCGCACCATGGAAAGGCCGTGGAGTTCCTGACTTCCGTGGCCGAAGGCCGGCAGGCCTGCTACGTGGCCTGGATCACCGTCACCAGCTACCTCCGCATGGCCACCCATCCCCGCATCTTCCGGGCGCCGCTCACCCAGGCCGAGGCGGAGGACAACATCGGCCGGCTCCTGGCCCTGCCCCATGTCGCCGCCATTTCCGAGAAGGAGGGTTTCTGGAGCGCCTATCGGGACGTCGCCTCGGGCACGCCCGTCCGGGCCAACCTGGTTCCCGACGCCCACCTGGCCACCATCCTGAAGCAGCACGGCGTCCTCACTCTCTACACCCACGACCAGGACTTCCGGAAGTTCCGCTTCCTCCGGGTGGTGGATCCGCTCTGAAAAGCCGTCGCGCAGCGGCCCACTCGGGTCTACTCCGAGACACCCCTACGGAAGCCGTTCCCTCCACCGAGCGGTCGACCGGCCGCCCGCCTTAGTCATGCCATGGCAGGGCCGGCGTCTAGGCGTTGGGCTGGTCCCGCGCGTGGCTTCCCCCTTGTGGCGGCCGTTCGACCGAGTCTTCGAGGAAGAACGGCTCCGGGGCGGGGACGTGGGAGGGGACGACGCGGGATTGAGATCAGACACGTTGGGCGGAAGCCGCTCTCTCTCGCAGACTCGGTCGAGCGGCCGCTACAGGGCGTTGTGTACTACCATGGTGTCTCTTTGCCCTCATCCGGCTGGCCCACCGGGTCAGAGGCGGCGACTGCTCTGAGACACACTCACCCGATTTCGCAGATAAGCCGTTGGTCCTCACAAGTATATGATCGAACGGGCGAGGCCCCAGTAGTCCGCTGTTCCCGCCCTGCGGGACGGACCGCGCGTGGAACGAGCCTGCCTGGGCGGAAGAGAAGCCATGGTCGGACCTTCCTCTTGCCAGGCGCGGCTCATGCGGCCTCGCTGTCACAGAAAGCGAGATACTGGCATGCATCCCGCATCGCGGATCTCGCATCACGCCCGCCGTCTCACCCTTCATCCGGCTGAACCAAGGGATTCAGCGGCCCCAACTGACCACGGACCACCGCTCACCGGTCCCCGCCCCGCCTCCACGCTTCGGCCCGCCGCCGCAGGTCCGGTCGGCTGGGTTTGAGTCCGGCCATGTCCTCGGGCCACGGGAGGAAGGCGTCGGGCACCTTGAACCCGGGGAGGTGGGTACGGCAGAACGCCTCCACCGCCTCCGCCGACGCCGCGTCCCCCTCCCAGCGCAGGAAGGCCACCGGGCGCTGGCCGAACTCGGGGTCGGGCACCGGGGCCACCACCGCCTCCACGACGCCCGGCATGCCGAGCAGCACCGCCTCGATCTCCTCGGGCTGAATGTTCTCGCCGCCGGAGATCATCCGGCTGTCCTTCCGCCCGTCCACGATCAGGCCGCCGGTCTCGGAATCCCAGTGGCCGAGGTCGCCGGTGGCGTACCAGCCCGCCCCGTCCACTGGGGCGTCCGCGCTGAGGGCTCGCCCCCGGACCCGGATCTCCCCGTCCTCCGCCAGCTCGACCTCGGCGTGGCGCAGCGCGGTCCCGCTCGTGCGGCGCTGGGCCGGCGTGGCCGCCCGTCCGGTCGTGGTCACCTGGGACGCCATTTCGGTGAGCCCGTAGGTGAGATGCACGGGCAGCCCGCGCCGCTCCGCCTCGTCGAGCAGGTCGTCCGGAACGGGCCCTCCGCCGACCAGAACCACCCGCAGCATGCCCAGGCGCGGGGCCAGATCCGGACGGGCGAGCAGACGGCGGAGCTGGGTGGCGACCAGCGAGAGGTGGGTGACCGTCTCGGCGGCCAGGAGGTCCTCGATCCCCTCCCCCGTCCCCGGCACCACCATGCCGGCGCCCGCATGAAGGCACCGGAACAGGATGCCCAGCCCCCCGACATGGCAGAGCGGCAACGAGAGCAGCCACCGGTCGTGCGACCGCAGGGGCAGGTTGGCGTTGGCCGCCCGGGCGCTGTAGTAGAGGTTGCCGTAGGAGAGCCGAATCGGCCTGGGCGACCCGGTGCTCCCGCTGGTGAACACGGTGACCACGGGCCGGTTCAGTCCGAACCGGAGGTGCCCGAGGTCGCCGGCCTGGTCCACGGTGCGGACCACGACCTGGTCGGCAGGCCACCAGGTCGCATCCGTCCCGACCTCGGGCAGAGGATCGGCGGCCAGAATCCGGGTCGCTCCCGCCTGCCGGGCCGCCGCGGCCGCCGCCGTCGGCGGGAGGCGGGGGTTGAGCGGCACCGCCACCCCGCCCGCCCGGATCACGCTTAGCAGCAGCACCGGCCCGCGCCAGTCATGGGGAAGCCAGAGGGCCACCGGCTCGCCCTCCGCCACTCCTCGAGCCCGAAGCTCGCGGGCGGTCGAGGTCACCATGTAATGCAGGTCACGGTAGGAGATGGCGCCCGAGGTGAGCACCACCGCATCCTCCTTCTCCGAAATCTCTGACGCCTGATCGAGCAGGCAGCGGATGTCAGCCACGCGCAAACCCCGGTAGGGATGACCCATCGTTCGGAACGCGAAGACCCGTCCGGCCCCGCGCGAGACCAGAGCATCGGCCACCTCCCGCCCGGTGTCCAGCGCGGGCGTGCCGGCGCCCTTTGCGTTTGCCCCGCCGGGGCCTCGGGGGTATTCTCCGCGCGATGACCCATTCCCCTCCTCCACCTCCGCCGCCCCGCCTCGGCGGGCACGTCAACGCGCCGCCC
>PXDE01000051.1 GCA_003566475.1 PVC group bacterium
GGGTTCCCGCTTGATTTCCCCCGTCCGTTTCTGGCCAACTGCCCGGCCTATGAACGCCACAGCCCCCTCCGGCCATTTCATCCGCCAGATCATCGACGCCGACCGCGCCGCCGGGAGGCATGGAGGCCGGGTGATCACCCGGTTCCCGCCCGAGCCCAACGGCTACCTCCACATCGGGCACGCCAAGTCGATCTGCCTCAACTTCGGCATGGCCCGGGAGTTCGGCGGGCGCTGCCACCTGCGCTTCGACGACACCAACCCCATCACCGAGGAGGCCGAGTACGTCGGATCCATCCAGCGCGACGTGGCCTGGCTGGGGTTCGACTGGGGCGAGCACCTTTACTTCGCCTCGGACTATTTCGACCGGATGTACCGCTGGGCCGAGGAACTGATCCGCCGCGGCAAGGCCTACGTCTGCACCCTCACGCCGGAGGAGTTCAAGGCCTACCGCGGCGTCCCCAGCCGGCCCGGCAAGCCCAGCCCCTGGCGGGACCGGCCGGCCGAGGAAAGCCTCGACCTGTTCCGCCGCATGCAGGCGGGGGCGTTCGAGGAGGGGGCCTACGTGCTTCGGGCCAGGATCGACATGGCCTCGCCCAACCTCCACATGCGCGATCCCGTCATCTACCGCATCCGCAAGGCCAGTCACCACCGCACGGGCGACCGGTGGAACGTGTACCCCATGTACGACTACGCCCACTGCCTCGAGGACTCCATCGAGGGCGTGACCCACTCCCTGTGCACCCTGGAGTTCGAGGTCCACCGCCCCCTCTACGACTGGCTGCTCGACGCCCTGGAGCTGTTCCACCCCCAGCAGATCGAGTTCGCCCGGCTCAATCTCTCCTACACGGTGATGAGCAAGCGCAAACTGCTCGAGCTGGTGCGCGAGGGCAAGGTGGCGGGCTGGGACGACCCGCGCCTCCCCACCCTGTGCGGCCTGCGCCGCCGCGGCGTGCCCCCCGCCGCCATCCGGGCCTTCTGCGACCGGATCGGGGTCACCAAATACGAGAGCCTCACCGACGTGGCCCTGCTCGAACACTGCATCCGCGACGAGCTCAATCGCACCGCCCCCCGCCGCATGGCCGTGTTCAACCCCGTCCGGCTGGTCCTCACCAACGTCGGCGAGGACGAGGTGCTCACCTGCGAGGCGATCAACAACCCCGAAGACCCCGAAGCCGGCTCCCGGACCCTCCGCTTCGGCCGGGACCTCCTCATCGAGGCCGACGATTTTCTGGAGGATCCCCCGTCCAAGTTCTACCGGCTGGGGCCGGGCCGGGCGGTGCGGCTCCGGTACGCGGGGGTGGTCCGGTGCACCGGATTCACCAAGGACGAGGCGGGTGCCGTCACCGAGATCCAGGCCGAGCTGGACCGCGACGGGAGCATCGAGGCCGATCCCGCCACCCCCCGCATCCGGGCCACCATCCATTGGGTGTCCGGCCGGGACGCGGTGGAGGTCGAGGCTCGGCTCTACGACCGGCTGTTCACGGTCGAGGATCCGGCGGGCGAGGCGGCGGAGACCGAGGCGGAGGCCGAGGCCGACACCTCCGCCGACTACAAGCGGTTCCTCAATCCCGACTCCCTGCGCCGGGTCACCGCCCGGGTGGAGCCGTCGGTGACCGATCTCCCGCCGGGCGCCTCGGTCCAGTTCGAGCGCACCGGCTACTTCTGCGCCGACCCCGAGGACAGCCGCCCCGGCCGCCCCGTCTTCAACCGCACCGCCACCCTGCGGGACACCTGGGCCCGGAAGGCGACCCAGAAGTAGCCGCGCCCGCCAAGGGCGTGGACGCGAACGGGAAGATCAGGCCAGATCCCGGGCAGAGCTTCGCGCGAATCGGGATCCCGCGCGGCGGCGTACCCGCGAGCGTCCAAATCCTTGGCGGATTCGGCTACGTCGCGGTGAGGCGCCGTCCGTAGCCGCGCCCGCCCAGGGCGTGGACGCGAACGAGCAGACCAGGCCCGATCCCGAGCCGAGCTTCGCGCGAACCGGGAGCCCGTGCGGCGGCGTACCCTCGAGCGTCCAAATCCTTGGCGGATTCGGCTACATCGCGATGGGGCGCCGCCCGTGGCCGCGCCCGCCCAGGGCGTGGACGCGAAGGATCCGACGGGGCTAGTACCCCACCACCCGGAGGCCCGGGATTCGGGTGAAGTCCGCCGTGTTCCGGGTGACCAACGGGTGTCCGCATTCAAGAGCGGTGGCGGCGATCCACAGGTCGTTGGTTCCGATCAGGGCGCCCTTGGCCCGAAGGGATCGGGCGATGGACGCGTAGATTTCGGCGACGCGAGGGGTTACCGGCACCAGCTCGAACGAGTCCACAAGGGCCAGGAAGGTGCCGTGGGTCGGTGACGTGAACCCTTCACAGAACTCGCCATACGCGGTGACGGGCAGGTAGGCGTAATCGTCGGCATGTTCGGCCAGAAAGTCATGGGCCGGACCCGCCTTCGCCTTCCGTTCCCGCTGGAAGTCGATGAGGAAGGTCGTGTCGAAGATCAGGGATGCCATGGGTCGTCCGGCGGACGGTCGTCCTTCTGCGCGCGGTCAAGGCGATCCAGAACCTTCGGGTCCATATCGCCCCGGGCACGGCTCAGAACATCCCGGCAACGACGCAGACCGCCATCCCATCTGGCCCGTTTAATCACCTTGGAGAAGGACTCGTCGGGCGCCTTGCGGGCCCGAGCCAGGATGCGGTACGCCTCCTCATCGACGGAAAGGGTCTTGGTTGCCATACACAGAACAATACACAGGTACTGGGGAATGTCAACTGGAGACCTGCCGTTGCCTGATTTCTCCTTCTACGATCGTAGCCTCACGAATCAGGACATGCGGCGACCGAGCCGGGCTCCGTCCGTAACCGCGCCCGCCGAGGGCGTGGACGCGAACGGGAACGAACCCGGAACCACGCCTACGGAGTGACCTCGCCGGCAATCTGCCCTAACGGAAAGGCACCGAATTGCATCCTTCTCTTCGCGTCGTTCAGGTCGTCCCCAGACAACGGACTTACCACGACCTCGCCGAATGCATGGTGACGGAGAGTCACGAACGCAGTGCTCGTGGAGAACCTTCGCACCGAACTTCGGACAACGTAATCCATGCGGACATCACCTTCATGAGAGCAGACCGCACGAACATGAATCCGACTCGCATGGTGGTCCTCGCGGCCAAACGCCCACGCCCCTTCCTCCTGACCAACGCCAGCGACAGCGGAGGCAGCCCAGATCCATGATGCTGCTAATGCGGTGAGCTTGAAGAACCACCGGCCCATCCGGGCTCGCCGGTTTCCGCAGTGCAGGTCAGCCGTCGGGGATAGCCCGGGACGAGGCTTTTGATCGACAGGGGCAGACACCGAACGTCCTTGTCTCATCGGGATCTCCTTCCTCGTAACGAGACCATGGGGATGGATCAGGTTCTGACCCGGACCATAGCCGACAGAGCGAACCTAGGCGAGGCCGCCGTCCGGCTCGACCTCAGACCGTCCTTCCCTTGGGCCCGGACTCCTCGTGGTCCCAGCTTCGGGGCGGGGAGGTGCCCACGCTGGTGATGGTCTTGGCCGTCATCTGCACCCCTTTGGCCCGGGCCGTGCGCACCGCCTGCTCGCGCGGATGGAACTCCTGCTGGGTGATGCGCAGCCGAGGCTGCTTGCGGTACTTCACGTAGAGCACCTCGGGGTCCGTGTCGTCCAGGAACAGGATCTTGGCCCCCTCGGGGGCGCACTGGTAGTCCTTGTTCATGATGGCCCCGCCCAGGGTGAACCGCTTGAGGTAGGCGATGGGGCCGTCCTGGTAGACCAGGGTGTACACCTTGTCGCGGTCGTAGACGGCGGCGCGCTCGAGATGGCTGTCCACAAACTGCTGCTCGGGCGGAGGCATCACCCGGTACTTCCCGTCCTTCCAGATCAGCACGATCTTGTCCAGGGACGAACAGGTGAACTTCGGCTCGCCGGACACCCCGTAGCCCAGGAACATCTTCTCCGGATCGTGCTTCAGCTCCAGCGTCTCGGCGGCGAGCTCGCGCTTGGCCACCGCCTCGAAGGCCTCGATCCGGGTCCGCCGGGGATGCAGCTTGCCGTAGGTCTTGAGCAGGTCCTTGAGGTAGCGGATGGTGAACGACCGCATCCGCTTGAGATCCTTGGCGATCTGTTTCAGCCGGTCCAGGATGTCCCCGATCTCCTGACGGTGCTGGTTGATGTCGAACAGCGAGATCCGCCGGATGGGCACGGCGAGGAGCATGTCGATGTCCTCCTCGGCGATGTCCCGCTTGAGCTGGTCGCGGAACGTCTCCACCCCCTTGCGCACCGCCTTCCGCACCGCCTCCTGGGTGTCCTTCTCCTCGATGTCCTTGTAGATCCGGTTCTCGACGAAGATCTGGACCAGGGTCTTGCGGTGGAAGGCGTCCTCGAGGTGGCGCTGCTCGGCCTCCAGCTCCAGCTTCAGAATCTCGGTGAGCCGCTCCGTGCAATGCCGGAGCACCGAGTCCACGTCCATCTCCACCGGCCGGTTGCGGTGGATCAGGACCAGGCTGGCGCTGTAGGGAACCTCGCACTGGGTGAAGGCGTAGAGGGCCTGGATGGCCGTCTCCGGATCCTGCTTGGGCGAGAGCTTGATCTCGATCTCCACCGACTCCGCCGTGAAGTCGTGCAGCGACCGGATCTGGATCTTCTTCTTGCGGGCCGCGTCCTCGATGGAGGCCACCAGCGACTCGGTGGTGGTGCCGTAGGGGATCTCGCGGATCACCACCGTGTCCTTGCCCCGGGGCTCGATCACCGCCCGCAGCTTGATCTTCCCGTTGCCCCGGGCGTACTCGCTGACGTCCATGAGCCCGCCCTGCTGGAAGTCCGGGAAGATCTCGAACGGCTTCTTCTCCAGGATGGCGATCTGCGCCTCCAGCAGCTCGGCGAAGTTGTGGGGCAGGATGCGGGTGCTCAGCCCCACCGCGATGCCCTCCGCCCCCAGCATCAGCACCAGCGGCAGCTTGCAGGGCAGGATCACCGGCTCCTTCTTGCGCCCGTCGTAGCTGGGGATGAACTCGGTCAGCTCCTCGTTGAAGAGCTGGGTCCGGGCCAGTTCGGTGAGCCGGCACTCGATGTAGCGCGAGGCGGCGGCCGGGTCGCCGGTGTGGATGTTGCCGAAGTTCCCCTGCCCCTCGATCAGGTAGCCGCGGTTGACCAGCGTGACCAGGGCGTCGCCGATGGAGGCGTCGCCATGGGGGTGGTACTGCATGGTGTGGCCCACGATGTTGGCCACCTTGATGAACCGCTTGTCGTCGTTCTCCCACAGTGACCACAGGATGCGGCGCTGCACCGGCTTCAGCCCGTCGTCGAGATCGGGGATGGCGCGGTCGCGGATGACGTAGGACGCGTACTGGAGGAAATTGCTGTCGATGAGGTCGCGCAGCGGCCCCTCCCCCTGCCCCACCGTGCCCTTGCGGCCGTCGCGGGGCGGGGGCGGCGCGTCGTCCGCCCCGGCGGCGGAAGGGGCGGATTTCTTCCGGGCGGACGGGGAGGCGTTGTCGAGGTCGAAGAGGTCGGGCTGCTCGGACTTCACGCGGTCGCCTCCACCACCAGGTGCTCCATGATGTACTCGCGCCGCTCCGGCGTGTTGCGGCCCATGTAGTATTTCAGCACGTGGGGCACCTGGTGGGTGTCGCCGACCTCGACCGGGGCCAGCCGCATGTCCGGCCCGATGAAGTGCTTGAACTCGCCGGGGGAGATCTCGCCCAGCCCCTTGAACCGGGTCAGCTCGGCCCCCTTGCCCAGCGCGGCCAGGGCCTCGTCCCGCTCGCCGTCGCTGTAGCAATAGCGGGTCTCCTTGCGGTTGCGCACCCGGTACAGCGGGGTCTCCAGGATATGCACGTGCCCCCGCACCACCAGCGGCTCGAAGAACCGCAGGAAGAAGGTCAGGAGCAGGTTGCGGATGTGCAGCCCGTCCACGTCGGCGTCGGTGGCCAGGATGACCTTGGCGTAGCGCAGCCCCTCCACCGAGTCCTCCACATTGAGGGCCCGCATCAGGTTGTAGAGCTCGTCGTTCTTGTAGAGGGTCTCCCGCTTCAGGTCGCACACATTCAGCGGCTTGCCCTTGAGCGTGAACACCGCCTGGAGGTTGGGGTCGCGGGTGGCGGTGATGGACCCGGCGGCGGACTGGCCCTCGGTGATGAAGATCATCGAGTTCTCCCCCCGGCCCCGGCCCGCGTGGAAGTGGACCTTGCAGTCCTTGAGCTGGGGGATGCGCAGGCTCACCGCCTTGGACTTCTCGCGGGCCAGCTTCTTCACCGAATTCAGCTCGCGCCGGAGCTTCTGGGTCTCCTCGATCTTGGCCAGGGCCCGCTCGGCGGCCTTGGGATTGCGGTGGAGAAGCTGCACCACCGCGTCGCGCACCCGGTTGACCAGGTCCGACCGGATCTCGGTGTTGCCCAGCTTGTTCTTGGTCTGGCTCTCGAACACCGGCTCCTTGAGCCGGATGGCGATGGCCCCCACCAGGCCCTCCCGCACGTCGTCGCCCTCGTACTTCCTGCTCCCGAACTCGTTGACCCCCCGCAGGAATCCCTCCCGGAAGGCGCTGAGATGGGTGCCCCCGTCGCTGGTGTACTGGCCGTTGACGAACGAGAAGTAGCTCTCGGAGTAGCGGGTGGTGTGGGTGAACGCGATCTCCAGATCCTTCTCCGCGCTCCGCAGCACCTCGTACACCGCGTCGTCCTCGACGTCCTCCTCGACCAGGTCCTTCAGCCCCCCTTCGGAGACGAACACCTCGCCGTTGTAGCGGATCTTGAGGCCCGAGTTCAGGAAGGTGTACATGCGCAGCCGCCGGATCACGTGCTCCTCGCGGAACCGGACCCGGCCGAAGATCTCGGGGTCGGGCTCGAACTCCACGTAGGTGCCGTCGGGTTCCTCCAGCCTGCCCTGCTTCTCCTCGCGGATCTCCCCCTGCTCGAACCGGGCCTCCGCGAACTTCCCCTCGCGCACGCTGCGGATCATGAAGCGGCCGGCCAGGGCGTTCACCGCCTTGGTCCCCACCCCGTTCAGGCCCACCGAGAACTGGAACACCTCGTCGTTGTACTTGGCCCCGGTGTTGATCCGCGACACGCAGTCCACCACCTTGCCCAGGGGGATGCCCCGCCCCCGGTCGCGCACGGCCACGGTGGGGCCGTTCAGGGTCACCTCGATCAGCTTCCCATAGCCCATGATGTACTCGTCCACGGCGTTGTCCACGACCTCCTTCATCAGGACGTAGATGCCGTCGTCGTAGTGCGACCCGTCCCCGGTCCGGCCGATGTACATGCCGGTGCGCTTGCGGATGTGCTCCAGGGACGAGAGCGTCTTGATCTTGCTTTCGTCGTAATTGTGCCGTGCGGCCATGCCGATGCTGGCTCCCCTCGTCAGAATTGCCGTGTTTCCCGGCGGTTTCCCCCGCCGGGCATATCCCTCAACGACCATCCTACCAGAACCCCGGGCCTGCGCCAGTCCGGATCTGGGGTAGTTTGCTGCACGAGATCGAGATTCGGACTGCCATCCGGAGCAAGCAGTTCCGCCGCGAACTGGATGCCGGTCAGGCGGAAAAGGCGCTCAGAATGATGGAACGTGACATCGCCCAGGGCATGCTGATCCATGTGGAACCCGACCCGTCGGCGGTCCCCCGCATCGCCATCCGTCTGACCGACGAGTTCGCGCCAACCATCGGCTGCCGCACCCTGGATGTGCTCCACGTGGCCACGGCCAAGGCCCTGGACTGCGCCAGAATCTTCACCCACGACACCCGCCAGGCCAGCCTGGCCCGGGCGGCCGGCCTCGAGGTGCTCGGTCCCGTCCGGCGGCCCCGCTAGGCGGCCAACCGGTCAGATTCGTGTCCGGTCGGACAGTTTTCCGACCGCTTATCCGGTCGCAAACGTGTCCGGTCGGACAGTTTTCCGACCGGTTGTCCCCACGCCACCCCCTCCCGTAGCCGAACGCGCCACCTGTCGCGGCGTAGCCCGTAGGGCGAAGACGGAAGCGTTTGGCCGCGCCCGGGGAGGACACGGAAGCGAGCCCGACCCGAGCGAAGCACCGGGCAGGGGCGGTTCATTGGCTCTTCTTGCCGGCTCGGATGTTGCGCCACCTTGCTTCCACCGGGATCCATGATAGATTATCTATCATGAAGACAGCCACCGTCGCCGACCTGCGAAACAACTTCGCCACCGTGTCCCGGTGGATCCACGAGGGTGAAGCCGTGATGATCACCAAACGGGGCGTTCCGTTCGCCACCCTGACCCCGCCCCCCCACCGGAAGCCGCCACCGCCCGTGGACCGTCTGGCCAGGCTGCGGCGGCAGTTCCCCGACGGTCCGGCCAAGGGTGACTCCCGCGCCGTCCTCGACTACGACCGCGGGGACCGGTGACCACGTATTTCGACACGGCGATTCTCGTGAAGGCGTTCGTGCTGGAGACGGATTCCCCGGGAGCGATCCGTCTGCTGGAGGAGGCGGGCGAGCCCTTCTCGTTCTCTCACCTCCACGCGCTGGAGATTCCGAACGCGATCCGACGGAAGCGCTTCCGGGGCGAGATCACCCGAGCCCAGGAGACCGCCGCCCTCCGGGCCTTCCAGTCCGACGTGGATGCGGGGCGGTTCCGGCATCTGGACTACGATCTGGCCGAGGTCTTCATCCATGCCGAGCGCCTTTCCGCGAAGTTCGCGGGCGACATCGGGGCCCGCAGCCTCGATCTCTGGCATGTCGCCGCCGCCCGGGAAGGCGGCTGCGCAACCTTCGGCTCCTACGACGCCCGCCAGCGAAAAGTGGCCGCTCTGTGCGGGCTGACCGTGGTTCCCGCCTGAGGCGCCTACCTTCGGCCTGCGAACCTCAATCGCCCCGGTCCGTCTCGACCGAGTGGACCACACCGTCGCGGAAGATCACGCGGGCGGATTCCTCACGGCGTCCGCCGGTATGGACACCCGCGCCGGTCCCGACGCCGGCGCGCCCTCCACCTGTCCCCACTCCCATGCCCACGGAGAAGCCGGGACGGCGGGTGGCGTAGATCCAGACCTCCTCCGTCTGCTCACCGGTGACGCGCGTGCGGACGCGGGCGGGGTCGCCCAGGGCCATGCGCACCATCTCCTCGGTGAAGCCCGGCCCGACCGTGCCCGCCCGGATCTGCTCCTGCACCTCGGGCGGATAGGCGTCGAACGCCTCCTGGTCGGCCCGGATTCGCCTGTTCACCGTGCTGGCGCATCCCCAGGCCACCGTCAGGAAAGCCGCCGCCGTTAGCCCGCCAACCGCTCTGAATACCTTGGTGCGCATGTGGCATTCTCCGGTAATTCGTGTAAAACGTTCCGCACGCACGGTCCCGGGTCAAGTCGGGCTCAAACCCTGGACTGCCGCGCGCTGGCCCGGAGTTCGCTGGGGCTGGACCCGGTAGCCGAACGCGCCTAGCGTCTGGCCGCGCATGATCCGGAACAGGCCCCGTTGCGGCACAGCCCAAACCTCGCCGACTTCGACGACGGCTACCGCTTCGAGCCGATCCTGCCTCGGATCCCCGCGTCGAGGGGCAGGCAGGAATTCCCGCCCCACAGGGAGGGCGGAATCCGCCTTGATATTGCGGGGACAGAGTCCCGGCCGCAGCCGGACCCTTGCCGGGACGCCCCCCTTGACCTCGCTCCCCGGCCGGGTCAAGGCTTCAGGTTCCATACCGCCAAGGATTCCGCATGACCCAGACTGCCACCGGCTGCCGCTTGCGCTTCGACGATCATACGCTCGATCTCTCCTGGTACGGCCCGGATATCGTGCGGGTGCGGGCCTGGCCTGGGGATGCGCCGCCCTCCCGCCCCAGCCTCTCCGTAATCGCGTCGCCCTCCGCACCGGCCGGGTGGCGCCTGGAAACAGACGGAGACGACCGGATCCTGGCCGGTCCCGGGCTTTCGGTTCGGATCGGACCGACCGGCCGCCTGAGCTTCCTGCGCGGAGACCGGGTCTTGCTGACGGAGCAGGCAGGGGGGCGTGTCTATCCGGAGAACAGCCTGCCCAACCCGGAAGACCGCCGGGGAGCCGAGCAGAGCTTCGACCTCCATCCGGTCGACGCCCTCTACGGCCTGGGCCAGTTTCCTGACGGGGTGATGAGCTGGCGGGGCCAGTCGGCCACGCTGATCCATGGCAACGTGACCGTCGTGGTGCCGTTCCTGGTCTCGACGGGCGGCTGGGGCATGCTCTGGGACAACCCGTCACACACCACCTTCGCGGACGGGCCCGACGGCATGCGCTGGTGGAGCGAGGTGGCGGACGGGATCGACTACTACCTGGTGACCGGGGGCACGCCGGACGCAGTGATCGCCGGCTACCGGCGGCTGACCGGCGCCGCGCCCCTGTTCCCCCGGGCTTTCCTGGGATTCATCCAGTGCAAGGAGCGCTACCAGACCGCCGACGAGCTGGTGGAGGTCGTTCGCGAGCATCGCCGGCGCGGGCTGCCCCTGGACGTGATCGTGCAGGACTGGCGCTACTGGGGCGACTCCCCCCGCTGGAGCGGGATGCGTCATGACCCGGAGACCTACGGCGACCTGCCGGCGGCGGTGCGGGCGGTCCACGACCTGAATGCCAAGCTCATGATCTCGATCTGGCCGGCCATCGGCCCGGACACCGACCTGTACCGGGAGTTGGAGGCGGGCGGACATCTGTTCCCGGCCGTGCACTGGAGCGGCGGGCGGATCTACGACGCCTTCAGCCCGGAGGCCCGGGCCGTGTACTGGCGGCATCTGCGGGAGGGACTGTTCGACCTGGGGATCGACGCCTGGTGGATGGACGGCACCGAGCCGGAGTTCGAGGACTGCCATGACCAGACCGTGCATAAGGCCTCGCTGCTGGCCCAGCCGGACACGGCGGCCGGCTCCTGGGCCCGGGTGCTCAACGCCTTCAGCCTGGCCACCACCGGCGGGGTGTACGATGGTCACCGGGCGGCCACGGCGGCGAAGCGCGTGTTTATCCTCACCCGCAGCGCGTTCGCGGGCCAGCAGCGGTTTGGGGCCGCCACCTGGTCGGGCGATGTGTCGGCGAACTGGCGCACGTTCCGGAATCAGATCCCGGCCGGGCTGAACGTCTGCCTGGCCGGCATCCCCTACTGGACCACGGACAACGGCGGATTTTTCGTGGCGGGCCGCGGCGGGGCGTTCCCAGAGGGGGTCAGGGATCCCGCGTTCCGGGAGTTCTTCCTGCGCTGGTTCCAGTACTCGTGCTTCTGTCCCCTCATGCGGTCGCACGGCACTCAGACGCCCCGGGAGATCTGGCAGTTCGGCGGGCCCGGCGATTCGGTGTACGACAGCCTTGTCGCTTTCGCCCGCCTCCGCATGCGGCTGCTTCCTTACAGCTACAGCCTGGCCGCCCTGACCACCCGCGACGGCCATACCCCCATGCGGGCCCTGGCCATGGACTTCCCGGACGACACGACCGTCCATGCTGTAGCCGACCAGTTCATGTACGGCCCGGCCCTCATGGCCTGCCCCGTGGTCCGCCCCATGGTCCATTTTCCCGCCCATCCGCTCGAAGCCTTCCTGGCCGCCGAGCTGGCCGACCCCGACGGCACGCCCGGCGGGCTCCGCATGGCGTTCTACGACGGGTCGGATGCCGACACGCCGATCCGTACCCTACGGGTCATCACCGTGGACGAGAACTGGAGCGGGAACCTGCCGGGCGGGGTGAGCGACCCGAACTACCGGGTCGAAGTCGCGGGGCACCTGAAGCCGGGCCCCGTCGCTGCCCGGACGCTGGTGGTCCGGGCCCAGGGCGCGATCCGGGTGGAGACCGACGGCACCCTGCGGGTGGACGAGGCTTCGGCCCCGGGACTGCGTGAGCACCGGATCGACCTGGGCGAAGGCGAGGTCGCCATCCGGTTGATATACCGCCACACCGACGGGGCGGCCGTGCTGCAGGCGGGGTGGGCCTCGTCTGACGTCGCGTCGGAGCGAAGCGAGGTCCGCCACGTGCGCGAGGTCGTTCTGCCGACCGGCCTCTGGCACGATTTCTGGACCGGGGACGTCCTGACCGGTGGCCAGACCGTGGAACGCCCGGCGCCGCTGGAGCGCATGCCCGTGCTGGTCCGGGCGGGGGCCATCGTGCCGTTGGGGCCCATCCAGGAATGGCACGATCAGATTCCCGACGCCCCGGTGGAGCTGCGGATTTATCCGGGCGCGGACGGGGCATTTGTCCTCTACGATGATGCGGGGGATGGCTACGGATACGAGCAGGGAGAGTGCAGCCGGATCCACCTGAGCTGGGACGACGAGGCGAAGACGCTTACCCTGGGGGCCCGAGAAGGCAGCTACCCCGGCATGCCCGCCCGACGGACGTTCCATGTGGTCCGGGTCGGCCCGGGCCGCGGGGTGGGTCTGGAATCGGAGGCTGAGCCGGAGGCGACAATCAACTATGAGGGGAGAGAGGTGCGCGTGGCATTGGGTTACCAGGGGGGCCACAGGAATCGGAAGGGGAACGGAAGAGGTCAGATCTAGGGAGCCGATGATGCGGCCTGAAGGGTCGCGTTAAGCCCACCGTGACCACCCATGCGGGCCGGGCGTGCTGATCCCATCCGGCCCTTCAGGCCGGATGTATATCCAACCATGCGGACCCAGCCCGTTGGGCTGGGCTAAGGAAACGCGACCCTTTGGGCCGCCGCAGCTCCGAGACACCACCGCATATCATGGCCAACAGGCCATGGCTGACCGACAGGATGCCCCCGACGTGGCACGGTGCTTCCAGCCCGTGCCCGAGCGAGCCCCGATCCCGGATTGACCATGGTCGGCGGAAACACTGTTCATGGACCGTAAGGGACCACACCTCGCTCGGCTCCGGGCTAGAAGCCCGGGCCACGGGGCGGGCCACATCGCACATCTCACATCCCACAACTTGTCCGACGTAGCGCCTTGGCGAAGTCGGATCGCGCCAGCCGTCTCACCCTTCATCCGGCTGAACCCTGCGGTTCAGCGGCGGCGACTGACCACGGCCCCCGGGCGAGAGTGCAGGCGTCGATCCTGGCCGCCGGCTAGTGGGAGTGCGCAGGAGCCGGCGATTCGGACCCGTGCCCATGATGGGGCCCGTGGCCCTGGGCCAGATCGTGGATGGCCTTCACGTAGTGCACGAACTCCACGTAGGCATCCACATAGGCCCGCCCCTTCTCCACACTCTCGTCCATGCTCGCCGCCGCGGTTTGCGCCTTCGCGAAGCGCTCCCGGATCCCGGACTCCACAAGCGCCGCAATCCGCCGGGCCAGATCGTCAACTTCACCTTCCTCGAGCGCCTTGTCCGCCCTGGCCACCGGGGCCGGAACCGGAGTCCCCGCCGGCTGGATCCCCCGGTAGGTCGCGCCTTCGCTCTCTCGATGCAGGCGAACCAGCGTCTCGAAGAAGGACCGATCCGCCAGTTCCCAGGCCGCCGGTCCATGTCCCCGGACCTGCCGGGCCAAATGGAACGCCTCCCGGATGGCAGGTTCATCGCTCGCGGGCACCCACTTCAGCACATGCGCCACATCACCTCGCTCCAGGGCCGTCACCGCGGCCTGGATAACCGGGCCGTCCATGGTGTCGCAATGGGCCCGGGCGACGTTTCCCGCCACAAGCGCCAGTCCCATGATGCCGATCATCGCCCATCCCGCATGTCCCGCAGACCTATTCCCATTCATGTCTGTCCTCCGGAAGGGTCGCGGCCGTGCCCCCAGACCCGAGCCGAAGACCCGATTTGAGTGGATCTGTATCGCAAATATCACTCAGGAGGCCCAGGTTGTCCACACGGGTGGGAATAACAGCAGAACGGAATTGGCCTGGTTTCGAGTTCGTAGCAGGCAAACCGGGCTGGCCGAAGTTGCGGGGAGAGGCTAGGGTGTGCGGCTATGTCGAACGGATCTTCCTATGATGTGGCCGTCATGGGCGGCGGGGCGGCCGGGGTGTGCGCGGCCGTCCAGGCCGCCCGGGCCGGAGCCCGGACCCTGCTGGTGGAAAAAGCCGCCCAGCTTGGCGGCACCACCACCACGGGCGGGGTCAACGGCATGCAGTCGTTCTTCGCCTACGGGCGTCAGATCATCGCGGGCATCGGCTGGGAGCTGGTGTGCCGCACCTATGACGTGCTGGGTCAGCCCCCGCCGGACGGCAGCCGGTTCGGCGAGGACGTCGGGGTGACCACCACCGTGGTGGACCGCGCCGCGTATTCCGCCGTGGCCGACGAGGCGGTGCGGGAGGCGGGGGCGGACCTGTCCCTCCACACCATGCTGGGGGCCATCCGGGAGGACGGCGCCGGGTGGCGGCTCACCCTGTGCGGAAAGGAAGGGCTCTACGACGTGACCGCCCGCGTGGTGGTGGATTGCACCGGGGACTGCAATGTCGCCCGCCAGGCGGGGCTGGACGTCAATCGGCACGACGACCGGCAGCCGGGGACGCTGGTCATGAAGTTCACCGGCTACGACGCGGACCACCTCGACATCCCGGCCATCCAGGCTGCGGCGGACCGGGCCATCGCGGCGGGCGCCCTGCGGGCTTCGGACCTGGGCTGGCATCACGGCGATGTGAAACCGATCCTACGCGGATACGGTGGCAACTGCGCCCATGTGGTCACCCACGAGGCCGGGGACAGCCGGGGCCGCACCGACGCCGAACTGGAGGGGCGGCGGGTGCTGCTGCGCCTGGTCCGGTTCTTCCGGGCCCAGCCTGGCCTCGAGAACTTCACCGTGGCCTGGTTCGCCCCCGAGGTCGGCATCCGCGAGACGGTGACCATCGGCGGGCGGGCCACCATCACCTTCGACGACTACACGTCGGGCCGCCTCTGGCCCGATGCGGTGAGCTATAGTTTCTACCCCATCGACGTGCACACCGAGGACGGCCTCGATTTCCGTCCCCTGCCCCGGGGGGTGATCCCCACCATGCCCTACGGCGCGATGCTGCCGCAGGAAGGGAGGAACCTCGTGGTGGCCGGGCGGTGCGTCTGCGGCGACCGCCTGGCTTTCTCGGCGTACCGCGTCCAGGCCACCTGCACCGGGACCGGCCAGGCCGCCGGGGCCGCCGCCGCGCTGGCCGCGGCGCGTGGCACCGAGGTCGCCAACGTGCCTGTCGACGACATCCGCACCCTCCTCCGCCAGCACGCTGCCATCGTCCCGCCCGACCTTAGTCCTCCCAAACCTTAATCCTCCCCACCTTAGTCGCTTCTCAGCCACTCGCGAAGGTACCTCGAAAGAGGAAGGGCCGAAGGGGACTGACGAAGATTGGCGGGGGAGTGGATCAAGGCATGTGGACGAAGGTGTAGGTGCTCGCGGAGTCCGGTCGGACGGCCGCGACAGGAGGAGGGGACTCGACCGGACCGCCGCCGGTCTACGGTGAGCGTGCCGGCCCCGGAACCATGCGTCCAATCCCTGGACGAAACCGTCCTCGGCCTGAACGCCCGCCTACGGCGAGGGCGGGATCCACTGGATCTCACGGACGGCCAGGGGAGCGTCGCCATCGGCGGCGGCGCGGACCCGCACGGCCAGGATGCCGCCGCCCCGCACCGTCCACCGCAACGTCCCCTCGGTCCCCTCCGCCACCGTCCGGTAGCGGGCCCGGTTGGTAGTGGCCTCCAGGACCACGGGCCCGAACGGCCCCCGGCCCCGCTCGTCGCCCAGGTGCGCCACGATCTCCCCGTCGCGCACGGGCTGGCGGAAATCGACCTGCACCCAGTCCCCGGCTTGCCGCGGACGCTCCGCCACATAGGCGGTGGCCAGAAGACCATCCGTCGCGAAGGCGAGTGGACGGTCGGGCCGGGCGGGCACGAGGGCGCTCACCCGCATCCCCTCCCCGGCCAGCCCCACCGGCCGGGCCGCCGGGGCCGGGACGAGCGCCCCCGCCACCGGCGTCCGCCGCTGGGCGAACAGCCACGCCCACACCTGCGGCTCCCGGTAGGCCAGGTTCCAGGCGTCGTGACCCGCCCGTCCCGGGAAATGGCTCACCCGGGCCTCCCCGCCCGCCGCGTTGAGCGCCCGCGCCGCCTCCTCCACATAGCTTCCGAACCGCTCGTAGTCGCTCCGGGTCAGCAGGGTCCAGAACCGGTTCAGGCTGTCCGGGTTCACGGTGTCGGCCGCCCAGGGTGTGCTCACCAGGGTCGCCCCCGCGAAGACCCGGGGGTATTTCTTCACCGCCTCGAACGCCCCCATGGCGCCGCTGGAGAGGCCGGTGACGTAGACGCGCTCGGGGTCGATGGGGGGATCCGCCCGCTCCATGAGCAGGAACAGCCCGGACATGGCCAGCCGGAGGTTGCGCACCGGCCGGGTCCGGCTGCCGCTGATCCAGGCCGTATGGCCCGCCGGGTGCTGGGGGGCGTAGACATAGCAGGGGTGCCGGTCGGACAGGGGCGGCCGGGCGATGTGCAGGAACGCGGGCTGCCGGAACATCCGCTCCAGCCCCGGCCCCGCCTCGCCGATGCCATGCAGGAAGAGCACCAGCGGAACCGGCCCCTTCACCCCCTCCTCGGGCCGGGAGAGCAGCGCGTCCATCGGCCGCCCCTCCTCGGGCACGAGCCGGAACGCGACCATCCGGTAGGGGGCCATGCGGGCCTCCAGCCGGGCGTCGGGCTCGATGGCCTCGATCTCCACCGGCATCGGCTCGGGCAGCCGGGTCCAGGCCCGGGCCGGCAGGCTGGCGGCCAGCGCCAGCCCGAGGCCCACAAGGATGCCGCGGCCTTCACAAACGCCTTGCCCGGGAAGAGCCCGCCGTTTAGGATGCGCGAGATCCCGAACCCCAGGACGGCCCATGCGCGCATCCGCCTCGCCCGACCGTGTTCCCGCTCCGACCCCGCGCTCCGGAATCCGGTTCCGGATCCTGCTCGCCGCATTGTGGATCTGCGGGGGGGGAGTAGATTCATAGCCGAAGGGTATGCCGACGACCCGGAGGGATCAAGCCAGACCTGGGAGAACGAGTATGTGAGGCTTTCCGTGGAGAGCGGGGCGGTCGCGGACGTGGTGCTGGACGGCAACCACTTCATCCTGCTGCCGGCGGACGGGACCGACGGCCAGGTCACGGTGCGGCTGGAGTACCGCAATCCCGCGCACGGGCCGTGGTTCATGGGGCCCAAGACCGTGAGCAGGGGCGAGACCTTCATCTACCAGCCCACCGATGTCGGGGGCACCATCGAGACCCATCTCATCGGCGAAGTCGCCCTGCCCGTCCTCGAACTCGTCACCTGGCCCGAGGGCGACGAGACCGCCACCGACGAACTCCGCATCGCCAAGTGGGAGCATGCGTTCACGCCGGGCACCCTGCCCACCGACCGCCCCATCTTCGCCCCCGACTTCCTGGACCGGGACGGCGACAACGCCGAGCCCGACCGCTTCGCCATCCGCCTCCGGGGCTACCCGGGCACCCATCCCCTCGGCGA
>PXDE01000424.1 GCA_003566475.1 PVC group bacterium
CACGAGCGCCCGCGGGGAAGAGGACTGGAGCCAGCTGCCGGACTCGAACCGGCGACCGTCTGATTACAAATCAGGTGCTCTACCAACTGAGCTAAGCTGGCCTAGTGGCGAAAATCGCTATAAAATCTTATATTTCAGTACCTTACGCGCCAGTCTTCGCCGAGGTGCCGAACGCCCCATAGGTGCCAAAAGGGGCGCGAAAGGGCCATTAGGGGCGATTTTTATGGCACATATATGGCACACGTTTTTGGGGTGGGTCTTGGGTGGGATGGGGGCCGAATTCATGGGTCAGAGGGTACGGGAGCCGGGTCGGAAGGGCAAGCCGGGCGATGGGCCAGGGCGTTGGGACAATTTTAGGGAAGGGGTAGAGCGGTCACGGCACCCACTAGACAAATGCAATCAGGTGACGCCGGGTAAGGGCTTGGAGTGGTCTGGTTGAGGGGCGCATACTCGCACCGTGATGGACCACCTTTGGACAGTGCCGGTGAAGCCGGGGAGATCGGTCCAGCCGCTGATCGAGATGTGCCGGTGCGGACAGCTCTACGAGGCGGAGGACTGGCTGAAGGCTGGCGGACCCGTGGACGGCCCGCCCCACACCGGAGGAAGGGCACCGAAAAGAAGTCCGCTGTGCTTCGCGGTGGACAGGGGCTTCCACAGCCTGGTCCGTCTCCTGCTCCGACACGGCGCGGACCCGGAGTGGAGGAAGGGCTATCCCCTCCGGAAGGCGGTCAGGATGAAGCGTCCGGACCTGGCAGCTCTTCTCCTGGCCCATGGGGCGGACGGGAAGCGTGTCGATTTCCGGGAGGTGGTGGATGCGCGTGAAGGAAACCTGATCCGGGTGTTCGCCGCCCATGGGGCGGACCTCGAGACAGGGAAGCCCGTCGCCCGCGCCCTGATATCGAGGACCGGAGCCGCTTTGGGGATCGTCAAAGACCACCGGGCGACCCATCCCTGTGTGCAGGACCAGGCCGACATCGCCCTGCGCCATTACGCCTACAAGGGTGACCGGTATTGGGTGCGCCTCCTTCTCCGCGCCGGTGCCGACCCGTATTCCACAGGTCCGGATGACCCGTCCACCAAGCCCGACCCGGAATACGACACCAACGCCTTCGACCTTGCCGCCATGTGGGGGCACGCCGAACTGTTCGACCTCCAGGGCTTCGTCCCTGACCCTGCGGACCCCCGGCACCATGAACTGGTCCGTCTGGCCATCATTGCCCCATCCCTCGGAACCGTGAAGGCCCTTCTCGGCCTGGGTTTCGGACTGCCTCCGGAGGAGGAGGCGCCCGGTCTGATTGAAGAGATCGTTCGGGCGATGGGGGTGTCGATACCCTTCCTTGAAAAAGGGATCCTTAGGGTGAAGAGCAATCCGAAGGCCGCGATGAAGGGACTGGAGGTGTTAAAGTTCCTGGTGGGCGAGCGCTTCGCCTGGAGTCCGACCGGGCCAGGGAGTTTCAGGGATCTCAGGTCCGCTCTCTACCGGCTTCCCCCGAGAGACGCCACACGCGTCCTACTGCTCCTCGCGGTCCGGCGTGCGATCAGCAGGGAAGCCCTGGAGGAAATTATCCGGACCGACACCATGCGGAAGCACACCCGCCGCAGCCGAGCAGCCCTGAAAAGGGCGGTGGATCGGTAGGGCCTTTCCGCGCGGCGGCTCTCAGGCCATCGAGTCCTGGTCCAGCCCGGGCTCAGGTTCCGGCTGAAGGTCACGGACCCTGGGGGCGAAGACGCGGTGCAGGATTTCGAGCTTATCCAGCAGCCAGGCGTACTGCTCGTCCCTTGCTTCCGAGGACCGCAGGTCGGCCTGGCGTCGGAGGAAGATCCGGCACATTCGGACGTCTTCCTCGCTGTGCCAGATCAGGTGGTGTCCCGCTTCCTGATCTATGGCGGAACGGTCCTGCTCCAGCGCCCGGTAGTAGCCCTTGGCATTTTGGGGGTCATGGATCACGAACTCGGCCCGAAGCTCGTGGCTTTCGTAGCTTCCCGCCTCGGAGTCGAGCATGGACGCGATGGCGGCCAGCTTGAATCCAGTCCGGCCGACGGCGATGTTCATCCAGTGCTGGGGCAGCGGCTTGGTGGGGTTGATGACGGCGTCCCCCCGGTTCAGGACGTACTCCCGGAACCCCGTCCAGAACTCCAGTTGCAGGCGCTTGGCCTCGGTTAGATCCGCAGACCGGCTCCGGCTGGTCCCGGCCGCGCCTTTCGTCCAGTCGTTCGGCTTCGCCACCACGTTGAACTTCGGGGCCCGGGCCGAGTCTCCGATCCGCCAGACCTCGACCTCCAGACCGAAGAACCGGACCTTCTCTCCGGTGACTTCGTTGAGCCAGTCCAGGGCGGCCCGGTGCTCATCGGTGAATCTCTCCGCGATCCACACGATGGTGGCGGCCCCGAGCCCCGCCGCGTAGGTGAGGATCTGCCCTAGATGGCAGTGATCCGTGGCGTTGAGCTGGTTCTCGATCAGCACAAGGCTGTCGTCGGCCGTGTCGGTGCAGACGATATCGGCGCGGTAGGGGCCCACAAGCTGCTCCTGAGCCCGCAGCTCAAGCTCGACGCTGAGGGTGCTGCCGAGAAGGACAAGGTTCTCCTCCCGGGCAAGCCAGGGCGTGAACATCCGGGCCTCGTCTCTCCAGATCTCCCGCAGATGCACCCGTTCCAGTCGCCCCAATGGCTGATCGGTCATCGTCTTCTCCCAGTGCCGTCGTTTCTGTCTGTCAAAGGGGATACTCCGTGGCGGCTCACCCCGTCCAGTCCGCACAGATGAGCTCGGCCTGGGCGAGGACGGTGCGGACGGCCTCCTCGGTGAGGTCGGGCGGGTAGCCGTAGCGGTTGAGGATGCGCTTGACCAGCACCCGGATCCGCGCCCGCGCCCCCTCCCGGTACTGCCAGTCGATGGTCACGCTCTGCCGGACCTTGGCGATAAGCTCGGTGGCGATGACCTTGAGCTGATCGTCGCCCATGATCTCCTTGGCGCTGGCGTTGGCGGCCAGGGCATCGTAGAAGGCCACCTCATCGTCGGTCAGCCCCAGATCCTCGCCCTTCCGCCCTGCCTCCTTCATCTCCTTGGCCAGGACGATCATCTCCTCGATGACCTCCTGGGTGGCGATGGCCCGGTTGTGGTAGGCGTTGAGGGTCTTCTGGAGCTTCTCGCTGAACCGCTGCGACTGAACCAGGTTCCGGCGGGACCGGACCTTGATCTCGTCCTTGAGCAGCTTCTCCAGCAGTTCGGCGGCCACGTGCCGGTGGGGCAGGCTCCGGACCTCGGCCAGGAACTCCTCGGACAGGATCGAGATGTCCGGCCGGGGTAGGCCCGCCGCCGTGAACACGTCGATGACCCGGCCATCGGTGACCAGCGCCTTGGACACAAGCTGGCGGACGGCGGCGTCAAGCTGCTCGGGGGAGCGTCCGTTGCCCCCGGCGGGCTTGGTGAGCCCCGACCGCAGGATCTGGAAGTAGGCCAGGTCGTCGCGGATGGCCGCCGCCTCCGGGCTGGCCGCGCAGAGGGCGAACGCCCTGGACAGCTCGGTCACCACCTGCACGAACCGCCGCTTGCCATCCTCCTGGGCCAGGAGGTGCTCCATCCCGGCTGGGACCAGCCTCAGCTTCTCCTCTCCTGACCCCTCCGCCCAGCCGCTCCAGTCGAACGGGTGCAGCATGTCGCAGGCCACCCGGTGCTTCTCCCGGAGCACCGCCACCGCCTCCTCGGTGTCGATGGCCGGCTCCCCCTGGCCCCCGCTCTGGGTGTAGGTCCTGAGGGCGCTCCGGAGCTGGTCGGCCAGGCCCAGGTAGTCCACCACCAGCCCGCCCGGCTTGTCCCGGAACACCCGGGTCACCCGGGCGATGGCCTGCATCAGCCCGTGGCCCCGCATCGGCTTGTCCACGTACATGGTGTGCAGGCAGGGGGCGTCGAACCCGGTCAGCCACATGTCCCGGACGATCACGACCCGGAAGGAGTCCGCCGCGTCCTTGAACCGGCAGGCCAGCCGTCTCCGCCGGTCCTTGGTCCGGATGTGCGGCTGCCAGGCCGGGCCGTCGTCCGCGCCGCCGGTCATCACCACCTTCACCACGCAGCCCTTGCCCTTCTCCGCCTCCTCGTCGTCCTCGGGGTGTCCGGCCCAGTCCGGCCGGATCCGGATGAGCGCGTCATGAAGATCCACGCAGATCCG
>PXDE01000286.1 GCA_003566475.1 PVC group bacterium
GGGCCGGCCGTCCCGAGGCGTTCGCCAGCTTCCGCCGCCGCGAGGGCGACGTCGGGGCCGACGCCCTCGCCGCCCGGCTGCGTCCGCTGCTCCTTCCCCTCGGCGGGCCCGGGGCCGCTCCCGACGTGTTCTGGACCGGGCCCGATGCGGCGGCCCGGGCCGACCTCGAGCCGGCGCTGTCGGCATGGCCCGCCGGTACGCATCAGACCGCCGACGCCCCGTCCACGTTCCTGCCCCGGGCCCTGGCCACGCGCGCCCTGCTGCCCGGCCCCTGGCGCTGTCAGCTCCGCACCGGCGACCTCACGCATCCCCGGGTCCGCGCGGCGGAGTCGCGCGGGACCTGGCGGCCTGCCGCCGTGGCCGCCGCCTTCGCGGCCGCCGCCTGCGGGCTGGCCGTGCTCCATGCCCGCGAGGCGCGGATCCGGCACGAGGCGCTGCAGGAGGAGCTGACGCGTCAGGCCGCCGCCCTGGCCCCCGGGCGCCGCCTCCTTCCGGGCCGCGAGGCGCAGATCGCCTGCGAGGCGGTGGCCGAGCGCCAGGCCGCGGCCGCGCCGCTGCTCCGGCTCCTCGAGGGCCCCTCGCTCACCGTCACTCTCGCTCCCCTGCTCGAGGCCCTTCACCAGCGGGACGCCCGGGTCGAGGAGCTGGCCCTCGAGGACGGACGCGTGCGCATCCTCGCCGCCGAGGCCGACGACCTTGCGTCCGCGCTGACCCGCCGACTTCCCAACTGGGGATTCCAGGCCCGTCCGGAGCCCCCGGACCGGGTGCGCATCGAGGGGAGGCCCGGCCCATGACCGCGCGTCTGTCCCCCCGGGCCACGTCCTGGAGCCTGGCCGCCGTTCTCCTGCTCGCGGGGGCGGGGGTGGTGCGGCATCAGCATGCGCAGGCCGCCCGGTATCGGGGCTGGGCCCGTCGGGTCGAGGCCGATCTGGCCGCCGTCCAATCCCTGGACGAAACCGTCCAATCCCTCGACGCCCGCCTCGCCGCCCTCCCCGCCGCCGACGCCCCCGGGGTGCCCGCGAACCCCCACCAGACCCTCGCCCCGCTCGACCTGCCCGCCCTGCCCCGGCTGACCGAACGGCCCGGGCACGACGAGGACCGGCCCTGGCGGACCGTGGGCTACCGGCTGACCTTCGAGCCCATGGATGTGGCCGACGCGGTGGCGGCGCTGGAGGCGCTGGAGGGCGAGGATCCGCCGTGGCGGGTCGAGGCGCTGACCCTGCGCCCCGGCCCCCGGATGAACCAGGTGGCGGTCGAGGCCGAGGTGCGGGGGGCGCGGGCGCCATGAGCTCGCCCATCACCACCTGGAGTCAGCGGCAGGAGCTGCTGCGCAATCTCGTGGCCCGCGAGCTCAAGAGCCGCTACAAGGGCTCGGTGCTGGGCTTCCTGTGGAGCGTGCTCACGCCGCTGTTCATGGCCCTCATCTACATGTTCTTCATGCGGATCGCGGGCCACGGGGTGCCGTTCCCGGAGATTCTCATCGGCGTGTTCGCGTGGCAGTTCACCGCCCAGTCGGTGCAGGCGGGGCTGCAGGCGGCCACCAGCAACGCCAACCTCATCAAGAAGGTGGCGTTCCCCCGCATCAGCCTGCCCCTGGCCACCACCTCGGCCCAGGGCATCGACTACATCCTGAGCCTGGGGGTGCAGGTGGCGCTGCTCATCGCGCTGCTGTGGGGCAACGAGGGGGCGTTCTCGGCCCGGCTGGTGTTTCTTCCCCTGGTGTTCGCCTGCCACTTCGCGCTGAACTTCGGTCTGGCCTGCCTGTTCGCCGCCGCCAACGTGTTCTACCGCGACGTGCAGCACCTGGTGGGGGTGGGCCTGAGCGCGTGGTTCTTTCTAAGCCCCATCATGTACAACCTGGCCCTGGTCGAGCATCTCTCGGCCCGGGCGGCGGAGGTGTTCCTGGTGAACCCCCTGGCCTGGGTGGTGACCGCCTACCGGGCCTGCTGGCTGAGCGGGTCGGAGTTTCCGCTGAACCGGGTGACCCTGGCCGGCGGGATCCTGCCCTGGCTGATTCTGCTCCTGGGGGTGCTGGTGTTCCGGCGCACCCAGAAGGAGTTCGCGGATCTGCTATGAGCACGCCGGTCGCCATCCGCGTCGAAGGGCTGGGCAAGGCGTTCCGCAAGCGCGGCCTGGCCCCGCCCACCCTGTTCGGCACCCTGTCGAGCCTGGTCCGGCGGCACCGCACGGAACTGTTCTGGGCCCTGCGCGACATCTCCTTCGAGGTGCCGCGCGGGGCGACCATCGGGGTGGTGGGGCCCAACGGGTCGGGCAAGTCGTCGCTGCTGGGGCTCATCGCGGGCACCCTGCACCCCACCGAGGGCCGGGTGATGTCCGAGGGGCGCATCGCCTCGCTGCTCGAGCTGGGGGCGGGGTTCCATCCCGACCTCACCGGCCGCGAGAACGTGTTCCTGAACGCGGCCCTGCTCGGCATCCCCCGCGAGGACGTGGCCGCCCGATTCGACCACATCGTGGGCTTCGCCGACATGCAGGAGTTCATCGATGTCCCGGTGAAGCACTACAGCAGCGGCATGTACGTGCGGCTGGGATTCGCGGTGGCCACCGAGCTGCGGCCGGACATCCTGCTGGTGGACGAGGTGCTGTCGGTGGGCGACATCGCCTTCCAGCTCAAATGCCTGGACCGGATCCGGCAGTTCCAGCGCGAGGGCCGGACCATCCTGTTCGTGTCGCACGCCCTGCAGACGGTGGAGGAGTTCTGTCACGAGGCCATCCTCATCCACCGGTCGCGGCTCACCGCCCGCGGCGACCCGGCCGAGGTCATCCTGAGCTACATCCGGGCCTACATGGGCGAGGGCGGCTACCTCTACACCCAGGAGTTCGGCACCCGCGACGTGGAGTTCGGCGAGGTCCGCCTGCTCGACGCCCGGGGCGACGAGGCGGGCACCCTGACCAGCGGCGAGCGGATGACCGTGGAGATCCCCTGGGTGGCCAAGGTGCGCATCCCCCGCCCCGTGTTCGGATATTCGCTGAAGACCGGCAACGGCCTCTACCTCTTCGGCTCCAACACCCAGATCGAGGGCGTCGAGGTGCCGGACCTCGAGGGCGAGGGGACGATCCGGCTGCACCTCGATCCGCTGACCCTCATGCGCGGCAACTTCTTCCTGTCCCTGTCCATCCATAGCTGGGACCACGCCATCCAGTACCACCGCCGCGAGGACTGGTACCCGTTCTCGGTCCGGAACCCCACCGAGCACCCCGGCCTGGTGAGGCTGCCGCACCGGTGGGAGGTGGGGGGGCAGTAATCGGTGACTGGCGCGGGCACGTTGGGGAAGTCGGATGACGGGTGAGTCGGCTGGCGCGGTGCGGGATACGTGATACGCGATACGTGATGCGGGAGGCGGGGAAACCGAAGGTTGACCCGACTTCGCGTCCCGCAAGGCGGGACTTCGTCGGGCAAGCTGACGAAGGCAGATTGACGAAAGGCCCGATGCTGTCCAGTCTGCGGGCATGCGCTCGCCATCTCGCCTTGCCGTCCGCCGGAACTCGGGTTCCACCGCCACCCAGGTGCTGATCGGAATCTCCATCCTCCTTCTGGCCGTGCTGATGCTGGGGGGATGCGCCGTCCTCTTCCTGGGGGCGGCGAGGGTATCCGCGCCGGTCACCATTACCACCGGAACCTCCGTCGCGGTTCCCATGCCACCACCGCCCGTCGTGGGGCCGTCGCTCGACCTGGAGGTGGACGCGAACGAGGCCGACGCCTCGGCGGATGGGGCGGCTGGGGAATCGGAGGAGGACGAGGGGCCGCTCTGACGCACCCATCCGGCCTGCCCACAGACCACGGCTTGCCATCCGGATGTCTCTGACGTGGCACGGCGCTTCCAGCCCGTGCCCGAGCGAGAGAGTATCCCGGACTGACCATGGTCGGCGAAAGCACTTACCGCAGGTCATTCTTCATCGTACCTCGGCGAAATCGAGCAGGCCGTGGGTGACCAGCGAAGAAGCCGCAAGAACCATATCCGTGAGTTTCGTCGCGGCTGGCAAGGCCGATACGAACGCCCCAGGCCGGATTCCGTGCTGCCAGCGAAGGAGCAAGCTGGACACGTAAACGTACGATCGTCAGCTTACGTGTCCATATTCCGAATCCCCATCCGGCGACAGGAATGAATGTAGACCATTGTATATCAGCATAATATGACA
>PXDE01000473.1 GCA_003566475.1 PVC group bacterium
ACACCGCCTTGGATCGCCTAGACCAGGCGTTTGACCCCGCACAAGACCCGCGCTGCGCTCGACATTCGACATTCGACATTCCGCGGTTTTCCCGCGCCCCCGTCCGAGCCGCGAGGATCGATAGCGATCATGATAGCGAAAGGCGACGGGGCCGCCCTCAGCCAATCCACAATCCACAATCCGAAATCCAAACTCCCATCCCGCATCGCCCCGTGTCTCACCCCTCATCCGGCTGGCCCACCGGTTCAGTGGCTGCGACTGACCACTCCCAGCCCCCTGAACCCTGAACACTGAACACTGACCCCTCCCCCTCCCCTCACCGCGGCAGACTCAGCAGCTCCCGCGCGTGCTGCAGGGTGCTCCGGGTGAGGTCACGGCCGCCGAGCATGCGGGCGATCTCCTCCTCGCGGTCGTCCGGGTCGAGCCGGGCCACCTGGGACTCGGTGCGGCCGTCGCGGACCTCCTTGCGCACCGCGAAGTGCGTGCCCCCCCACACCGCCACCTGGGGAAGGTGGGTGATGCACAGCACCTGCCGGGATCGGGCCACCTCCGCCAGCTTGGCCCCCACCGTGTGCGCGATCTCCCCGCCCACGTTGGCGTCCACCTCGTCGAACACCAGCACCGGCACCCGGTCGTGCCGGGCCAGGACGGTCTTCACCGCCAGCATCACCCGCGAGATCTCTCCGCTGGAGGCGATCTTGCGCAGCGGCTGCATGGGCTCGCCCGCGTTGGGCTGGAACCCGAACTCGACCCGGTCGAGGCCGCTCGGCCCCGGCGTCTCCTCCTCGTGCAGGGCCACCTCGAAGCCGCCGTGGGTCAGGCCCAGCGCCCGCAGCTCGGCCACGATGCCCCTGGCCAGCCGGCCCGCCGTGTCCAGCCGCCGCTTGTGCAGCGCCAGCCCCGCCTTCCGCACCGCCGCCTCCGCCTTCGCGATCTCGCCGCCGAGGGCGGTCAGCCGCTCCTCGCGGTGGGCCAGCGACTCGAGGCGCTCGCGGGCCTCCCGCCCCTTGGCCAGCACGTCGCTCACCGCAGGACCGTACTTGCGCTTGAGCCTCGAATAGGTGGCCAGCCGCTGATCCAGCTCCGCCAGGCGGGCGGGATTGGCCTCGATATCCCCCAGCCGCCGGGAGATCTCCAGCGACAGTTCGCGGATCTGCCCGGTCAGCCCGGCAAGCGCGTCGAACCAGGCCTCGCCCTCGGGCAGGTGACGGCGCAGGCCCTGCAATCCCCGCAGGGCGGCGGCCAGGGCCTCGGCCGCGTTACCCTCACCCTCTTCCAGGGCCTGCACGATCGTCGCGCCGTCGGCCCGGACCTGCTCGGCATGGCCGAGCAGCTCGTGCTCCTGACGCACCGCCTCCTCATCCTCCTCGCTCAGATCGGCCGCCTCGATCTCCTCGACCCGGAACCGCAGCAGGTCCATCTGTTCGGCGAGCATGGATCCATCGGTGGCCTCCAGGGCCTCGCGCTCGGCCTCCAGGGACTCCAGGGCCGACCACGCGGCCACGTAGGCCGACCGCAGGGCCGACGCGTCGCCGAAGGCGTCGAGCAGGGCGAGCTGGGCCGACGGCTGGAGCAGCGACTGGTGGTCGTGCGGCCCGTGCATATCCACCAGCAGGTCGCCGATCTGCTTGAGCACCTGCAAGGTGGTGGGGCTGCCGTTGACGAACTGGGCATTGGCCCCGCTGGCCTTCAGCACCCGTCGGATCACCAGCAGCCCGTCCTCACAGGGATCCAGCCCGCTCGCCTCCAGGACGGCATTGACGGCGTCCTCCGCCTCAAGCTGGAAGGCCGCCTCGACCCGGCACTCCGGCTGCCCGGACCGGATCAGCCCCTTTTCCGCCCGGTCGCCCAGGAGCAGCCCCAGGGCCCCGAGCAGGATCGACTTCCCCGCCCCGGTTTCGCCGGTGATGACATTGAGCCCGGCCTCCGCGTCCACGCGGACGTCATGGGCCAGGGCCAGATCTTGGACGCGGAGGGAGGTCAGCATGGCATAGATGGGATTGTCGCGTTGGTACCAGATCCCGGGCGGCGGAGCAATGGCGGGGTGGCACGAGCCGCCCCGGTATGCCACCATGAGGCATGCGTCCTCCTCCATGGACCCTTGCGCTCTTCCTCGCCGTCGCCACCTCGGCCCGGGCCGGAGACATCCGCATCCTTCCCGCCGAGGAGGCGGGACGGGCGGAGGCGTCGGGCCTCGCCCGAGAGGCTCTCGACCTTCGTCCGGCCCGGCGCTGGGCGGTGGCGGAGTCGCCCCGGTTCCGGGTGTGGGCGGCGGATGTGCCGGCGGCCGTCCGGACGGTGGCCCGGGCCGAACGATGGTCGGCCACCCTTTCCGGGACGCTGGGCCTGCCCGGGCTGGAGGACCGGGCCACCGTCGTGGTCCTGCCCGATGCCGACGCCTGGGCCCGGTTCCTGGCCCGGGCCGGACTCCGCGAGGACAGTGTGGCCCTGCATTCGGGCCGGGGCACCATCCTGCTCTACGAGGCCGACGGCTGGGACGGCCATCCGGACCGGCTGCCCCACGAGCTGGTCCACCATCTGCTCCGACAGGCCTTCGGCCGGGACGTGCCCCTGTGGCTGGACGAGGGCCTGGCCGGCCTGCTGGGCTGGGAGACCGTGCGGCGGGAGGCGGAGGCCCAGGGGATCCGCCTCGTCCGTCGCCTGGCCGCGCCCGAACCGGACCGGCTGCTCCCCCTCAACGCCCTCCTCTCCGTCCGCACACTGGACGAACGCCCTGAATCCGCTATGGTGTTCTATCGTCAATCGGAGGAACTGGTCCGTCGGCTCGACCGGAGAATCGGCCGGGACCGCCTCGCCCAATGGGTGGCCGCGCTGTGCGGCCCCGACGCCATCTCCCTGGAGACCCTCTTGCGCCGAGACCATGGATACAAGGATCAGGATCTGATGATCTTGGACGAGGCGGTGCGCGCCCTGTCGCGCACGCCGGGGGACGTGGACTAGCCCATGGCCGCCCCCGCCCGGTCCCGCGCCGCCGCCACGCCCTCCGCCGCCGACGCTCCCCCGTCGGTGGTGGCGGTGATCGGCGACGACGATCTGCTCGTCTCCCGCGCCGCCGCGAAGTGGGCGGAGACCCTCCGCCCGCCCGGCCAGGGCGACGGGCTCGAACTCGACATCGTCGAGGGCGAGGCCGACCTCGTCGGCGACGCGGCCGCCGTGGTCGGCCGCACCCTCCAGGCCCTGGAAAGCCTCGGCCTGTTCGGCGGCGAGAAACTGGTCTGGCTCCGCAACGCCACCTTCCTGTCCAACCGCAAGATCATGCAGAACGAGGAGGTGAAGCGCCGGCTGGAGCGGCTGCGGGGCACCCTCGAGGCCGGCCTGGCCCCCGGCGTGCGGCTGCTGATCCAGGCCGGGCCAGTGGGCCGCGACCACGCCTTCGGCAAGGCCCTCCGCAAGCTGGCCCGGTGCGAGGACCACAGCCGGCCCGCCAAGCCCTGGGAACACGAGAAATACGCGATCGCGTTCGCCCGCGAGGAGGCGGCGCGGATCGGGATCAAGCTCCGGCCCGACCTCGCCGAGCGCCTGGTGCAGACCGTGGGCACCCACTCGCGGCAGATCGCGTCCGAACTCGGGAAGCTCCGCGTGTACCTGGGCGACCGCGACACCCCGACCGAGCGGGATCTCGCCGACATCCTCAGCCCCAGCCCGGAGTCCGGCCCGTTCGATCTCAACGACACCCTCGGCCACCGCGACCCCGCCGCCGCGCTCCAGGTGCTGGCCCAGCTCCGGTTCCAGCGGCAGCACGCCATGGCCACCCTCGCCTTCCTTCAGCACCACCTCCGCAGCCTGATCCTGATGAAGACCTGTCTGGGCCGCAAATGGGTGCGGGTGTCCGGCGACGGCTACCGGACCCGGGCTGCCTGGACGTCGGACCCGGAGGTGACGGCACAGCTCGACGACCTGAAGCCCGACCCGCGCACCTGGACCGGATTTCGCCTGGGCAATTTGGTCGAGCAGGTCCGCAATTTCCGGGGCCGGGAACTGGTGGATGGCCACCTCGCCGTACTCAACGCCCACATGGCCATCACCACCGGCGCCGATCCCGATCTCGCCCTCGAACAGGCGGTCATCCGTATCGCCACCCCATCCCCTTCCCGCAGGAGCGCCTGATGACCCGACGTCTGCTACC
>PXDE01000429.1 GCA_003566475.1 PVC group bacterium
CGGGGGGCGCCGCCGGGGCGCCGCCGGTCACCCCGCCCAGCCGCTGGCGGAGGTCGGCGATCTGGGCCACGATGGTGTCCACGGGCACCACCTGGACGGCCCGGCAGGCCCGCACCAGCGCCACTTCGAGCAGCACCCGGCGGGACAGGGTGGCGCGCATGCGGGCCTCGGTGTCGAGCAGGATGTCCACGATGCGGTGGACCTGCTCCGGGGCCAGGCGGTCGGCCGAGGCGGCCAGGGATTCGCGCTCGGCCGCCGACACCTCGCCGGCCACGATCTCCTGCCCCCCGTGCTGCCAGACCAGCAGGTTGCGGAAGAAGCCCAGCAGCTCCTCGGTGGTGCGCTGGGTGTCCTTCCCGGCCTGGTCGAGATCGGCCACCAGTTTCAGGGCGGTGGCGGCGTCCCCGCCGAGCACCGCCTGGGCCATGGCGTCGAGCTGGGCCCAGGCGACCAGGCCGAACACGGAGAGGACGTCCTCCTCGCGGATGGTCTTGCCCCGGAAGGCGATGAGCTGGTCGAGCGCGGACTGGGCGTCGCGCATGCCGCCCTGGGCCCCCCGGGCCACCGCCAGCAGGGCCGGCGCGTCGGTCTCGATCTTCTCGGCCGCGCAGATCATCTCCAGGCGGCCCACGATATCCTGGGTGGAGATGCGCCGGAGGTCGAACCGCTGGCACCGCGAGAGGATGGTGGCCGGCACCTTGTGGGCCTCGGTGGTGGCGAAGATGAACTTCACGTGCGGCGGGGGCTCCTCCAGCGTCTTGAGCAGGGCGTTGAACGCGGCCGTGCTCAGCATGTGGACCTCGTCGATGATGAAGATCCGGAACCGGCTGGCGTTGGGGGCGACCCGGATGTTCTCCCGGAGCGCCCGCACGTCGTCCACGCTGTTGTTCGAGGCCCCGTCGATCTCCTGCACGTCGAGGTCGTTGCCGGCCATGATGGCCACACAGGACTCGCATTCGTTGCAGGGGGAGGGCGACATGCCCTGGCGGCAGTTCAGGGCCTTGGCGAAGATGCGGGCGGTGGTGGTCTTGCCCACCCCGCGCGGGCCGACCAGAAGGTAGGCGTGGGCCACCCGGTTGCCGGTGATGGCGTTGGACAGGGTGTCGGTGACGTGTTTCTGGCCCACCACGTCCTCGAACACCTGGGGCCGCCAGGCCCGGGCGATCACCTGATACGATGCAGTCTTCTCCGCCATGCGCTCCCACAAGGTTGAGGCCCGGCGGCGAAAAGGGGCCAGGAAACCTACGGCGCCCGGACGGGACGGCTTACCGCTGCTACCTTCCGGTCCTGACGGGGTTCACCGGCGTCCGTCGCATAGGCCCCGGCCCCAGATTCGCCGCGACGGGAGGGAACGGACCGTGTCCGCCTCCCCGCCGACCTATCCGCCACAGGGTAGGGGACCGGCGGCGGGCTGGCAAGCCCTGGCCGCTGCGCGGCGGTTTCATTGGGGAAGGCGGGATGCGCGATACGGGATGCGGGATACGGGATGCGTGATACGGGATGCGTGATACGGGATGCGGGATACGGGATGCGGCCTTCCCGTGGCCCGGGGGGGCCTCCCCCCGAGCCTCTGGGATCCTCCGGGTGGCGGGGAATCTTTCCAGGGCCGACGGATTGTTCTGGCGGCAGGGGCACGGGGGCAGGCGCCCCCGTGCCACGTCGGAACTGCAGAATGTCGAATGTCGAACTCCGAATGTCGAAGGAAGGCGCTCGCTGGAATGAACCCACGCCTCGGGGGAGGGGCGGCCGGGAGGGCGTCACAGTGCAGTCCCAGCCATGGCCGTGGGGGGGGCGCCCAGTACCTCGCTGTTCCCGCAGGGCGGGACGAGGGCACGTATTCGGTGCGTTACAGGTGGAAGGTCGGGACCAAGGCCGCACTTCCTCCGAAACACGCTTTTTCCACTCGCTGTCCGTCCCGCAGGGCGGGAACAGCGGACTACTGGCGTGGCGTACCTCCGTCCGCAATGTGCTGGCTACCAATAGCGTGAGCATGGAACTTCGGGATGGTGTCCAAGGCGAGTGCCGCCGCGCCGTCAGGGAACGGCGAGGAGGTGGCGGTCCTGGGCGAAGAGGTCGTCGAGGGTGGAGCAGCCGAGGAGGAACATGGTGGTGACGAACTCGCGGCGGAGGCGTTCGATCACCCGGACCACCTCGCGGGTGCCCTGCATGGCCGGTTCGAGGAAGGGCTGGGCCAGGCCGGCCAGCCTCGCCCCCAGCACCACCGCCTTGGCCATGTCGAGCCCGGAGCGGATGCCGCCCGAGGCGATGAGGTCGAGGCCGGGGTCGAAGGCCCGCAGCTCCCGCAGGGCCAGCGGGGTGGGCAGTCCCCAGTCCTGGAACAGCAGGCCGAGGGCGTCGGCGTCGGATTCGGGCTGGCGGTGATGCTCGATCCGGCTCCAGGAGGTGCCGCCGGCCCCGGCCACATCGATCCAGCGCACGCCCGCGTCCCGGAGCAGGGCGGCGTCGTCCACGGAGACCCCGGCCCCGACTTCCTTGGCGATGACCGGCCGCCCGAGCGTTGCGGCGACCTCGCCCATGCGGTCGATGAGCCCGGCGAATCGGGTATCGCCCTCGGGCTGGACCGCCTCCTGCAGGGGGTTGAGGTGCAGATAGAGCCCGTCGGCCTCCAGCACCTCGACGGCGGCCCGGGCCTGGTCGAGCCCGAATCCGTAGTTAAGCTGCACCGCGCCCAGGTTGCCGAAGAGCAGGGCGGTGGGGGCGACCGACCGGAGAGCGAAGCTGTCGCGGGATTCGGGATGGGTGAACAGCACCCGCTGCGACCCCACGCCCATGGCCACGCCGGTCTCCTCGGCGGCTTCGGCGAGGCGGCGGTTGATCTTGCGCACCAGTTCGTGATCGCCGCCGGTCATCGAGGAGATGAGCAGCGGGAACCGGAGCCGCTTGCCCATGATTTCGGTCGAGGGGTCGATGGCCTCGAGGTCGGTCTCGGGCAGGGCGCGGTGACGGAGCCGCACGGCGTCGAAGTGCCGCATGCGGCGGTCGGATTCGGGGTCGGCCCGCAGGATGCGGATGTGCTCGAGCTTGCGGTGGTTGGTGAGGTCGTCCATCAGCGCTCCAGGGCGAGATGGGCCCGCATGAGTTCGCCGGGACGGGTCTGGGCGGCGAGCAGGGACAACTCGCCGCACCACACGGCGGCGGCGATGAGGGCGGCCAGGCGGTCGGCGTTGGCCCCGGGGGGGCGGGATTCGCGGCAGCCCAGCCGGGCGAGGACGGCCTCGACCTCGGGCAGCCCCTTGCCGCTGCCCACGGTGCCCACGATGAGGTGGGGGAGGGTCACCGAAAAGTAAAGCGCGTCGGGCCGGGCCTCGGCCCAGGTGATCCCCTGCGAGCCTTCGACGATGTTGGCCGCGTCCTGCCCGGTGGCCAGGTAGAAGGCGAGGAGCATGTTGGCGAAATGGGCGTTGCCGGCGCGGAGGCTGCCGGCGGCCAGGGAGCCGAGCAGGTTCTTGCGGGTGTTGAGGTCGGCGATGGCCTCGGGGGTGGCGCGGAGGATCTTCCCGCAGGCGGCCCGGGGGATGGCGGCCTCGGCCACGGCGGACCGCCCCCGGCCCAGGAAGGCGTTCACGGCGGCGGGCTTCTTGTCGCAGCAGAGGTTGCCCGAGATGGAGACGTAGCGGAGGACGGGAAAATCGGCGAACAGGCGGTTGAGCACCCGCTCGGCGGCGGCGGTGGCCATGTTGTGGCCGGCCGCGTCGCCGGTGGTGAAGGCGAGGCGGAGAAAGAGCTGGTTGCCGACAATCTCGGGATGCCAGTCGCGGAGCCGGGTGAACCGGCTGCCCTCGGCGGCGGCCGCCCGGAGGGCGTCGGCCCGGGCGGGCAGAGCCTGGACCACCTCGTGGAGGTCGGCGGCGGCGTCGGCCGCGACCAGCACCGAGCGGGTCATGCAGGCGTCGAGCACCCGGCACGCGATGCCGTCGGGACAGGCCCGGGAGACCCGGGCCCCTCGGCCCACCGAGGGCCAGAGCGGCGACTCGTAGGTGGCCAGCGGCACCTCGATCTCGCCCTCGGCCGCGGGCCCGGACACCCGGATCGGACCGACCCATTTCAGCGGAACGGGAATGGATTCCATGGCCGCAGCTTACCATGCCTGAGGCTGGGGGACAGGCCGGAACTATTGAAGC
>PXDE01000166.1 GCA_003566475.1 PVC group bacterium
CCGCCGCCTCCCCCGTGAACGGCTCCGCCAGTTCCGCAGGAGGGGAGGCGCCGGACGTCCGTTCGTTCCCGGGGTCCGGGCGGGACGAGCCCTCCCAGTCGCGGATCGCCGCCCGCTCGCGGGGGGTGGCGCAGCCTGCGGCGATCAGCGCCGGGGCCACCCGAACCAGCCATCGCAGATTCACCATCGGTAGTACTCCGTTCCATGCACCAGCATGCCTCCGTAATGGCCGACCGCCGCCACCAGGACGGCGGCCACCGCCAGCCCGACCCGATACCCCCGCCGCCAGGCCTCCGAATCCCGGCGCTCCGAGATCTCCCGGGCCAGCACCACCAGCCAGGATCCGAGCAGGACCGCCGTGCCCGCCCAGCGGTGGATCCCCATCACCCGGTCGTCATGGTCCAGATCCCAGCCCGCATTGAACCAGCCCAGAGGGGCGGCCACCAGCGCGCCGATCGCGCCCGCCCAGACACAGAACCGGGCGGCCTCCCCAAAGCCGGGCCGACGGGTCAGGGCCCGCAGCCCCTCCGCCACCGCCGCCACGATGAGAAGCGCCACGGGAAAGTGCGCGGCCGAGGGATGGAACCGCCCCAGCCATTCCAGCACCGGGGGCACCTCGCCGTGATGATGGTCGTGCCCGTCGTGGCGGTCGTGATCGTCGTGGCCGACGTCCGGGTGCGGAGCGTGGGCGTGAGGGTCCGGCGCGTCGTGGTCGGTTTCCGGTTCCGGAGCGTGGGCGTGAGGTTCCGGAGCGGAGTGGAGCGCCGCCGGAGGCTCCCCCTCCATCGTCGCCAGCACGGCGAGGTAGCGGTCCGGATCCTGACCGAACCGGGTCCGGCACCGGGCGCAGCAGAAATACACCCGCTGCCCCTCGTGCTCCGCCCAGAATCGGGCCTCGGTCCGCTCCTCGGGCATCACCGGGCACCAGGGGTGGGTCGGCTCGGCCTCCGCGCCGGCCCGGAGGCCGGAAAGCAGAAGGGCCAGAGCCACGGGCAACCACCCCCGCTTCGGCAGGATAGGCGTCATGGAAGACTCCCGGAATCGGGCCCGGCCGGACCCCGGCGCAAAGCCGGGGTCCGGACACGGGCCCGGGGGGCGATCAGTGATGGTGCCGATGGCGGCGGGCGGGGGCCTCCCGGTGGCCGTGGGCGGGCGCGTTCGCTTCCGGCGCGGGGTGCGCATGCCCATGGTGGTGATGTCCATCGGCCGGCGGAGCCGGGACCTCCCCGGTCTCCAGCCGCTTCAGGAACTTGGCCGGATCCTCGTCGAACTCGGTCTTGCACCCGTTGCAGCAGAGCTTGATCTGCCGACCCTCATGCACGAACACCACCGGCTCGCCGTGGTCCTTCAGCCCCTCGCCCGAGACCACGCAGACCTCCAGGGGATAGGGGGTGACCCTGGCGGCATGGGCCGCCGCCCGGCGGCGGCGCGGGTTGTGCTCCGGGGATTCGGTCTTGCCTTCCTCCTCGGCCTTGGCCTCGGCGGCGGCGCGGATGCGGGCAAGGTGCGGCTCGGGGTTGCGGCGAAATGCGCCGATGCAGCCCCGGCAGCAGAATTTCACCTCGGTCCCTTCGTGGGTCATGGACACCTCGCCGCCCATGGAGTCCAGGGGCTGGTTGGTGATCACACAGACGTCGAGCGGGTAGTCGGATTTCGGGGCTTCCTCGGCCCGGGCGTTCAGGCCCAGGGCGGCGACGGCCAGAGCCGACGCGAAACAAGCGGTCTTGAAGGTCATGATTCTCCTCCCGTATTGGGGAATGGGTTCGCACGCGGAATCACCGCCGGCCGGCGTCGTGCCGGGGCGGTCAGTAGGCGGGGAAGCGAGAATCAGCGAAGAATGGAGCGATGGACCTGCCAGAGCGGGGGCGCTCTCCCGGGCGGAGCGTCACCCAAAGCGGTCCCGGCCGGGCGGTGGGCGCGGGGGCACGCGCCGTCCAACGCCTGGACGGATTCGTCCAAGGTCTGGACGAGCAGGCGCTGGGGGGTGTGGGATCCGCCCGGCGCAAGGACCGCGACATCGGCGCCGCCCTCGGGGGACAGGAGATGTGGGCAGGCGCAGGGGGGAAGGGGGGCCAGCCGCGACGTCGGCTCCGGCTCGGCGCAGCACGACGTCGTCTCCGGGGCCGGTGCCTCCGCGCAGCAGCAGGAGGCCGTCTGGTCGCACAGCGCGTCCATCGAAGCGAACGCCGCCCCGGTCAGAACCTGCCAGGCCATCAAGAGCCCGGCCGCCGTTAGTTGAAGTCCCTTCCTCATGGTTTCGTGAGCTATAGACATCGTAATGTTCCACACGTTCAGTCTTTGTGCAACCGGGGCGGCTCCGAAGGGGTGGCCCCGAACGTGGCACGGGGGCGCCTGCCTCCGTGCCCTGGCCACGGAAAAGCCGCATCGCGCATGTCGCATTTCCCGTGTCTGCTCTGAGACACCGCCACAGATGTCGCTCCCCGCAAATCTCGCGCCCAGATCTCCCCCCTTGTGGCGGCCGTTCGACCGAGTCTTCGAGGAAGAACGGCTCCGGGCGGGGGACGAGGGAGGGGACGACGCGGGACAGAGGTCGGACACGGTGGGCGGAAGTCGCTCTCCTTCGCGGACTCAGTCGAGCGGCCGCCCGCCTTCGCCAGGCTACGGCGCGGCAGGCTACAGGACGCTGAGGAAGGCCGAGCCGACATCCCACATTGCACACCTCACATCGCCCCGTGTCCTGCCCCCAGACCAAGCCGTCGGCCTCGGAACGATTCCCCGCCACCTGAAGGATCCCAGAGACCCGGGGGGAGGCGCCCCCGGGCCACGGGACGGCCGCGTCACGTATCGCGTGTCCCGCAGCCTTCCAGCCGTCTCGCCCTCTTATCCGGCTGAACCCCAAGATTCAGCGGCGGCGACTGGCCCCTGACTCCGGCCTCCTGACCCCTCCGCCCTGACCCCAAAATTCTCCCCCCAAAAAAATGCCGCCCCTTCCCGAGTCCATTGACCCCCAAGAGCCGAGTGGGGTATGATTCGAAGTGAAGATCACCGACAGGAGTCGCCCGATGAAAAAGGCACGTTGGATAGCATGCCTCGCCGCCGTGGGGCTCGGCTGCCCGGGCGCGGAGGCGCAGCTCGAGGTGCCCCGGGGAGCGTTCCGCATCGCGGACCTGGAGAAGGTCCAGCAGGAGGCCGCCCTGTCCAACCGGGCGATCACCTTTCTCTTCACCAATTCGGGGTCGGCGTGCGGGCTCTGCATCCGGGCCAGCCAGGATACCATGCAGCACCTGATCAACCGCACCTCCCTGGTCTTCGTGGACCAGCGGGACGGGGATTTCGGCAAGCTGCCCCGCAAGGTCCAGCAGGCGATGAACTCCGAGGCGGCGGGATCCTTTATCCCCAAGACGGTGATCATGGACCCGGCCCTGGAGCAGGTGATCGACGTCATCCCCTACATTGGCATGTCCACCGAGCGCGACTCGCGGCTCCGGAACGCCAACCGGAAGGCGCTGGAGGCCATGCGGGAAATCCGGGCGGCCGAGGAGAGGGCCCGGGCCGAGAAGGCGGCGGCCGAGGCGGCGGAGCGGCTGGCCAGGCTGGCGGAGATCCGGACCTGGACCACCGCTGGGGGCCAGACCCTCGAGGCCAAGTTCACCGGGCTGGTGCTGGGCACGGTCCACTTCGCCGATGCCCAGGGGAATCCGTATCGGGTTCACATCAACCAGTTGACGCGCGAGGACCAGATCATCGCCCGGGAGCTGGGGGCCGCGGCGCCGCGGTGATGCCCGCCGCGCCGGGCCGCGTCCTGCTCCTGGTCCCCCAGCCCTTCTTCCAGTGGCGGGGGTCGCCGATCCGGGTGGGGTTCAGCGCCCTCGCCCTCGGCCAGCTCGGCTATGAGGTGGACCTGCTGGTGATGCCGTTCGGCGAGGACCGGGACATTCCCGGAGTGACCCTGCACCGGGCGCGGAACATTCTCGGGGCACGGAACCTGTCCATCGGGCCCTCCCTGGCCAAGGCGGTTCTGGACGTGCCGCTCTTCCTCAAGGCCCGGGCCCTGGCCGGCCGACATCCGTACGCCGTGGTGCACGGGGTGGAGGAGGCCGGCGCGCTGGCCCCATGGGTGGCCCGCCGGTGCGGGGCCAAGGTGGTGTACGAGAAGCACTCCGACCCCGG
>PXDE01000615.1 GCA_003566475.1 PVC group bacterium
CGGCTCGAGCAGGCCGCCGCCCTGGCCGCCCGCCCCGACGATCCCGTCCGCATCTACAACGACATGGCAACCCTGCTGCAGGAAAGGAGACCGCCCGTATGAACCCATCCTTCGACCGCCTCCGCGTCGTTCTCGACCAGGCCCGGAACGAGATCGGCAAGGTCATCATCGGCCAGGACGCGGTGATCCGCGACGCCCTCATCACCATCTTCGCCGGCCAGCACGCGCTCATCGAGGGCGTGCCCGGGGTGGCCAAGACCCTGCTCGTGCGCACCCTGGCCCGGGTCATGGGCACCGAGTTCGGCCGCATCCAGTTCACCCCGGACCTCATGCCCGCCGACGTCACCGGGACCAACATGTTCAATTTCCAGCGCAACGAGTTCACGCTGGTCAAGGGACCGCTGTTCACCTCGTTCCTCCTCGCCGACGAGATCAACCGGGCCCCCGCCAAGACCCAGTCCGCGCTCCTGCAGGCCATGCAGGAGCGGAGGGTGACCATCGACCGCCAGACCCACGCCCTGCCCGCTGATTTCACGGTGTTCGCCACCCAGAACCCGGT
This sequence comes from PVC group bacterium, assembly GCA_003566475.1. Classification (GTDB taxonomy): domain Bacteria; phylum Verrucomicrobiota; class Kiritimatiellia; order SS1-B-03-39; family PXDE01; genus PXDE01. The sequence goes on from PXDE01000615.1 coordinate 560, forward strand.
GGAGTACGAAGGAACCTACCCCCTGCCCGAGGCCCAGCGCGACCGGTTCATGCTGAAGATCGCCATGGGCTACCCCGGTGCGGAGGACGAGATCGAGCTGGCCCGCCGCACTCTGGGCGCGGTGTCCCCCGAGCAGATGCTCGACGCGGGCGAGGTGCGGGCGGTGATCGGTCCCGACGACCGGGACGCGGTCCGGGCGGGCCTGCGGGAGGTGGCCGTGCTCGACGACCTTCTGGCCTACGCGGTGGAGCTGGTGCGGACCACCCGCAGCCACGAGAGCGTGCTGGTGGGGGCGGGGCCGCGGGCGGTGCAGTCGCTGCTGCTGGCCGCCCGGGTCCACGCCGTCATCGACGGCCGCGACTTCGTCACCCCGGACGACCTCCGGACCATGGTCCCCTCCGTGCTCAGCCACCGCATGGTGCTGCGCCCCGAGTTCGAGATCGAGGGCCTCGAGGTGCTCGACGTGCTCGACCGGCTCGTGGAGGAGGTCCCGGTGCCGCGATGATGGTTCCCGGCGTGCGTCTGCTCTGGCTGGCCGGTACGGTGATGCTGCCCGGCTGCGTGCTGGTGGGGCTGGGCGGAGCCTGGGCCCCGGCCGGCGCGGGGCTCCTCGCCCTCGGGGTGCTGGCCAGCCTGGTCGACCTGGTCCGGTCCCGGCACGATCTCGCGGCGGTGGAGGTGGGGCTGCCCGGACTGGTCCGGCTGGCCCGCGAGCGCCCGGGCGCCCTGCCGCTTCGGGTGAGTTTCGGCGACACCCCGGTGCGCCAGGTTCGGGTGGGGCTCCGCCTGCCCGGGTTCCTGCATGGCCGGACCGACCCCCTGGCCGTGGACCGCCCCGCCGGCTCGCACGAGGCGTCGGCCGCGTGGACCTGCCGGCCCACCCGCCGGGGCCGGATCGTCGTGGACACCGTGTTCGTGGAGGCCGACTCCCGGGCCGGCCTCTGGACCCTCCGCATGCCCCAACCCGTGACCTGCGAGGTCCGGATCTACCCCAACCTCATGGCCGACCGCAAGGCCGCCGCCGCCGTGTTCCTCAACCGGGGGCTGGGCGGCATCCGGGTCCGCCGCCGGGTGGGCCGGGGCCGCGACTTCGAGCAGCTCCGCGACTACATCCATGGGGACGGGTTCGACGAGATCCACTGGCGGGCCACCGCCAAGCGGGGCACGCCGGTGACCAAGGTGTTCCAGGTCGAGCGCACCCAGGAGGTGGTGGTGGCGGTGGACGTCTCGCGGCTGAGCGCCCGCCCCGCCCGCCTGGCCGAGCCCGGGCACGACCCCGCCACCATGCTCGAGCGCTACATCGCGGCCGCCCTGCTCATCGGCCGGGCCGCCGAGCGCCAGGGCGACCGGTTCGGGCTGCTCACCTTCAGCCACCAGGTCCATACCTTCGTGCCCGCCCGGTCCGGGCGCGGACACTACACCGCCTGCCTGGACGCCCTCTACACCGCCCAGCCCACCCGGCACTCCCCGGACTTCCACGAGCTGTTCCGGGTGCTGGGCACCCGGCTCCGCCGACGCAGCCTGGTCATCCTCCTCACCTCCATGGACGACGAGGCGCTGACCGAGCAACTCACCCACCGCCTCCTGGTGGCCGCCCGGCGGCATCTGCTCCTGGTGGCCTCGCTACCCCCGGTGGGGGTCGAGCCCGCCTTCGCCCGGCCCGACGCCGGGGACCTCGCCGACGTCTATAACCGCTTCGCCGGCCACCTGCTGTGGCGGCGGATCCGGGCCGCCGGGCAGGATCTCCACGCCCGGGGCGCCCAGTTCCTCCTGCTCGACGACGAGCGCATCGGCACCCAGCTCATCTCGCAGTACCTCGAGGTCAAGCAGAGGCAGCTCCTATGATCTCGGACCTCGCCGCCTTCGAAGCCGAGCATCGCGCCCAATGGGACGCGCTGGAGGCCATGCTGACCCGGCTCGAGCGCGATCCCGGCGCCTTCGTGTCGCTCGACGACGCCCGCGATCTGCTCCGGCTCTACCAGCAGGCGTCGGGGGCGCTGGCCCGGGTGTCCACCCAGGCCGCCGCCCCCGAGCTCACCGAATACCTCGAGGGGCTGGTGGGCCGGGCCTACGCCGAGATCCACGAGACCCGCGAGCACCCCACGCGGTTCCGGCCCCTGATCTGGTTCCTCCACACCTTCCCGGCCACCGTGCGGCGCCACGTCCGGGCCCTCATCGTGTCCTGCGTGGTCACCTTCGGCGCGGCCGGCCTCGGGGCCTGGTTCCTGGCCGCCGACGGCGACGCCAAGGAGGCTCTGCTCAGCTCATTCCCCCATCTGCTGGGCGACCCCTCGGACCGGGTGGCCGAGGAGCGCGCCCTGCACGCCGGGACCGGCGACCCCCTGGCCGGCCGCAAGGCCCAGTTCTCCGGCTTCCTCATGCAGAACAATATCCGGGTGTCCATTCTGGCCATGAGCCTGGGCATGACCTTCGGACTGGGCACCGCCCTCGTCCTGTTCATCAACGGCCTGCTCATCGGGGCGGTCTGCATGGACTACCTGCTGGCCGGCGAGGGGGTGTTCCTGGCCGGCTGGCTGCTGCCCCACGGGTCGATCGAGATTCCGGCCATTTTACTGGCCGGTCAGGCCGGCTTCGTGCTCGCCCACGCTCTGGTGGGATGGGGCAAGGGGATCCCCACCGCCGCCCGCATGCGGCAGATCGGGCCCGATCTGGTCACCCTCATCGGCGGACTGGCCGTCCTTCTGGTCTGGGCCGGGGTGGTCGAGGCCTTCTTCTCCCAGTACCACGAGCCCCTGCTGCCCGCCAGGGTCAAGATCGGGTTCGGCGCGGTCCAGCTCGTGCTCCTCGCCGTGTTCCTGAGCCTGGGCGGACGGGCCCGCGACCCCGAAGGCGGTCCGGCATGAACGGCGGGGCCGACCTGGTCATCGAGACCCCCGAGGGCGTGGCCTTCCGGCTGCCCCTGGCCGGACCCATCACCCGGCTGGTGGCGGGCCTGGTCGATCTGGTCATCGTCGTGGCCCTCGCCGTCATGGCCACCACCGGGTTCGGGCTCCTCGGCATGGTCAGCGCCGACTTCGCCCAGGGGCTGGGCATCGTCACCACGTTCGGCCTTCAGCTCGTCTATCCCATGGGCATGGAATGGCTGTGGCGGGGCCAGACCCTGGGCAAGCGGATGTTCGGCCTGCGCGTGGTCGACGCCGAAGGGCTGCGCCTGCAGGCCAGCCAGGTGGTGGTGCGCAACCTGCTCCGGGCCGTGGATCTTCTTCCCCTGTTCTACGGAGTGGGGGGGCTGGCCATGGTCCTCAGTCGCCGCGCCCAGCGCCTGGGCGACCTCGCCGCCGGGACGGTGGTCATCCGCCCCCGTCCCGTCCGCCGTCCGGTCTGGCACGACGAAGGGCCCGAGGCCGGCGCCCGCGACGTCCTGGCCGCCCATCCCGCCCTCGCCGCCGAACTGCGGCGGCGGGTAGGCCCGGACCTCGGCGCGGTCATGGTCGAGGCCCTCAACCGCCGCGAGGAGTTCGACCCCGAAGCCCGCATCCGCGTGTTCGCCGACATCCGCGCCGAGCTCGACCGCCTCGTGCACCTCCCCGAGGCCGTCGTCCGC
>PXDE01000142.1 GCA_003566475.1 PVC group bacterium
CGGCGGCTTCCTTCCGCCCGTCCGAATTCCGACGCGACCGCTCTGGAGACCTTCCCATGTCCCTGGACACCGAGACCCCGCCCGCCTACGACCTGGAAGCCGCCGCCCGCGCCTACCCCCGCGCCTGCACGGCCGAGGCGCTCCGCCTGAGCTTCGAGAACCACCTGAAGTTCTCCCTGGCCCGGGACGACTTCTCGGCCACCCCCTGCGACCGGTACTACGCCCTGGCCCTGTCCGTCCGGGACCGGCTGGTCGAGCGCTGGATCGCCACCAGCCAGACCTACTACCACCGCGATGTGAAGCGCATGTACTACCTGTCCATGGAGTACCTGATCGGCCGGGTGATGGGGGCCAACGTGCTCAACCTCGGCATCGCGCGCCAGGTCGAGGAGGCCCTGGCCGAACGGGGCCTCGACTGGGAGGAGCTGCGCGACCTCGAGCACGACGCGGGGCTGGGCAACGGGGGTCTGGGCCGCCTCGCCGCCTGCTTCCTCGATTCCCTGGCCACGCTTCAGCTCCCCGGATACGGCTACGGCCTCCGCTACGACTACGGGATCTTCCGCCAGGAATTCCGGGACGGATGGCAGATCGAGGACCCCGACAACTGGCTCCGAAACGGCTATCCGTGGGAGATCGAGCGGCCGGAGTCCCAGTTCGTGGTGAGGTTCGGCGGGCAGGTCGTCGACCAGCACGAGGAGCGCGGGCAGTACCGGCCCCTGTGGGCCGACGCGGAGACCGTGATCGGCATCCCCTACGACGTGCCCATCCCCGGCTACGGCAACCACACCTGCAACAACCTGCGGCTGTGGACGGCCAAGGGCTCGGAGGAGTTCAACCTCACCTTCTTCAACAGCGGCGACTACATCCGGGCCTACGAGAACAAGACCCTCAGCGAGAACATCACCAAGGTCCTCTACCCCAACGACAACATCGAGGAGGGCAAGGAGCTCAGGTTCAAGCAGCAGTACTTCTTCGTCTCCTGCTCCCTGCAGGACATCGTGCGCCGCTACCGGACCAAGCACCGCGACTTCCACGACTTCGCGGACAAGGTGGCCATCCAGCTCAACGACACCCACCCCTCGCTGGCCGTGGCCGAGCTCATGCGCATCCTCATGGACGACCACCGGGTGGCCTGGGACGAGGCCTGGACCACCACCGTACGGACCTTCGGCTACACCAACCACACCCTGCTCCCCGAGGCGCTGGAGACCTGGCCGGTCCGGCTGTTCGAGCAGTACCTGCCCCGCCACCTCCAGATCATCTACGAGATCAACCGGCGGTTCCTCCGGCAGGTCATGAACAAGTTCCCCCACGACCGCGACCGGCTGCGGCGCATGTCGCTGGTCAACGAGGACGGCGGGCGCGCCATCCGCATGGCCCATCTGGCCGTGGTGGGCTCGCACAAGGTCAACGGGGTGGCCGCCCTGCACTCGAAGCTGCTCACCTCCACCCTGTTCCGCGACTTCCACGACCTGTGGCCCGAGAAGTTCGTCAACGTCACCAACGGCATCACGTTCCGCCGCTGGCTGCTCAAGGCCAACCCCGGCCTGTCCCGGCTCATCTCCAGCCGGATCGGCGAGGGATGGGTCACCGACGCGGCCCGGCTCCGGGAGCTCGAGGCCTACGCCGACGATCCGGAATTCCAGGCCGCCTTCGGTCAGGTCAAGCGGGCCAACAAGGAGCGTCTGGCCGGCATCATCCGGGAGACCCTCGGCATCGGGGTTGATCCCGACTCCCTGTTCGACACCCAGATCAAGCGGCTGCACGAGTACAAGCGCCAGCTTCTCAACGTGCTGCACATCCTGCACCTGTACTCGCAGATCAAGGACGACGGGCGGACCGATCTCGTGCCCCGGACCTTCGTGTTCGCGGCCAAGGCCGCCCCCGGCTACCAGACCGCCAAGCTCATCGTGAAGCTTATCAACGACGTGGCCGGGATCGTGAACCAGGACCCCGAGGTGAACCGGTTCATCCGGGTGGCCTTCCTCCCCGACTACCGGGTGTCCCTGGCCGAGCGGATCATCCCCGCCACCGATCTCAGCGAGCAGATCAGCACCGCCGGCACCGAGGCCAGCGGCACCGGCAACATGAAGTTCGCCCTGAACGGGGCCCTCACCATCGGCACCCTCGACGGGGCCAACGTCGAGATCCGCGAGGAGGTGGGGGCGGACAACTTCTTCCTGTTCGGCAAACGGGTGGAGGAGGTCCAGGAGCTGCAGCAGGGCGGCTACGACCCCCGGGCCCTCTATCAGCAGGATGCCGACCTCCGGCGGGTGCTCGACTACTTCGAGAACGGGTTCTTCGACCTCGAGCAGCCCGACCTCTTCCTGCCCCTGCGCCAGCACCTGCTCGACCATGGCGACCGGTATCTGCTCTGCGCCGATTTCCGGGCCTACCTCGAAGCCCAGGAGGCGGTGGACCAGGCCTACCGCGACCCCGGGCGCTGGGCCCGCATGGCCATCCTCAACGTGGCCCGCATCGGCTCGTTCAGCTCCGACCGCACCATCGCCGAATACGCGGCGAAGGTCTGGGGCCTGGAGCCCTGCCCCATTGATTTGCCCGACCACGCCCCGGACGACGCCTCACCGCACTCATGAGCCGCTCCCCTCCCCGCCCCCTGGCCGCCCGGCTGGTCATCGCGCTGTTCGTCCTCGCCTCGCTGGCCTGGGTGCTCCACACCCCGTCCGACCCCCAGCACCTCTATCGCGCCCTGCCCAGCCAGGTGTCGACGATCACCCGGCATCGCGACCTTCCCGCACGCCTGCCCGGCATCCTCGCCAACCCCGGCGTGGACGCCATGCTGTTCGACCTCGGCCTCGACCCGGACGGCGTGCGCCGGCTGGCCGCCCGCGACGACGTGGGCCGCGCCCTCCGCCATCTCGCGGGCCGCGAGGTGGTGACGGGCGTCATCGGCGACGAGCCGGAGATCGCCTGGTACGCGGTGAGTCAGATCGGCTGGCGCGGCCTCCCGCTGCGGTGGCTGCTCAGCCTGGTCCAGGTGGGGCCCATCGAGGAGCTGGAGCGGTTCCAGGGGTATCATGTCTGGCGGGTCGACCGGGGGGGCGCCGGGCCGACCGTCGTGTTCACCATCCATCAGGGCATGCTCATCGCCTCCGGGGGCCCGGACCCGGTCGGGCTCCACCGGTCCCTGAGCGCGCTCGACGGGCGGCTGCCGTCCGCCCACAGCACCGGGGTGATGGAGGCCATGCCCCGGGCGCCGCCGGACGCGGCCTGGTTCCAGCTCACCCGGCGCGGCCGGGTCCGGGCCGTCGGCCCCTCGTCGCTGGTGCTCGCCTTCACCGAGCTCGACGCCCGGCGCTGGGCGGGCTGGGTCGAGACGCCGGACGATCAGCTTCCCGCCCTTCAGCCCGCCGCCGGTCCGGACCCCGTGGTGTTGCGACGCCTCTTCGGCGGCCACCCCCTGGCCTTCGCCCTGGCCCCGCCGGAGGTGTTCACCTCGGTTCTGCCCGACCTCGGCGTTCCCGCCCTCCCCCCCGCCTGGGAGCGGCTCCTGGCCAGCTTTTCCGGCCGGTCCGCCGGGGTGGCCGTGCTCTCCGGCCCGCACAGCGGCCGTCTGAGCGGCGTGCGCGTTCCCGCCGTGGTGGCCGCCGTGCCCCTGGCCGACCGGGAGGATCTGGACCTGGCCCGCGGCATCATCGACCAGGTGCGGGAGGCCGAGGACTGGGCGGTGACGCCCCGGGCCGACCGCGTGCACGACCGGCCCGTGCTCGTCCTCGACCCCACGTCCATGGACCGCTACGCCACCGAAATCGATCCCGATCACCGCATCGCCTTCGCCGAGGTGGACGGCCATCTCGTCGTCTCGACCTCCCTGCAGGCGCTGGGCCTGCTACTGGCCGCGCACGCGACGGCGGATCCCACGCCCCCGGACCCGCCATCCTGGGCGGATGTCTACGACGCCGACGCCGCCGTGGGCGCGCTGTGGATGGACAGCGAGACCCTGGGCCAGCGGCTGGCCCCGCTGCTCACCCTCTACTCGATGGGCCAGGCCACCGGAGGGGTGCCCGGGGGCCGTCGCGTGGGCGCCGGGGTGCAGTGGACCCAGCATGTGCTCGCCCTGCTCGAACCCATGGGCGAGGCCCGGGCCCGGC
>PXDE01000562.1 GCA_003566475.1 PVC group bacterium
CGGAGGATGCGGCCGCGCCTTCCCCCGGGCTGGCCCGCCGGCACTATGCGCCCCGCACGCCGCTTCGCGTGGTCTCCGCGGACCGGCTCCCCGCCGCCGACCATCCCGGGCGCACCGCCCTGCTCCTCTACGCTGAGGCCGACCGCCCCCGCAGGGCCGACCGCTTCCTGGCCGTGGACGTGCTTTCCCCCTCCGGCGACCCCCGCGAGGCGGCTCGAAATCTCTTCGCGGCTCTTCGCCGCCTCGACGCTCTCGCGGCCGACCTCATTCTCGCCACCCCGCCACCGGTCCATGACCTCGGCCCGGCCATCCTCGACCGGCTCACCCGGGCCGCCGCCGAAGGATGACCTGCGGCATGCCCCTCCTCGACCCTGAATTCCTGGACCTGACTCAAGACCTCGACCCCGCCGCGTTCTGGGCCGAGAACGAGCGGTGCTTCGGGTTCACGCCCGCCAAGCCGCGCTGCGCCCTCTCGTTCTCGCCGGACGACCATTGGCTGTTCGAGTTCCTCGACGTGCCCTCGACGCTCGATTACTACCGGGACAAATCCGCCCGCGACCGGCTGCATCGGGAGGCCAACCAGGTGCTGCGCGAGCACGTGGGCCGGGCCTATTTCGACGAGGACACGTTCGTCCATGCCCCGCGGCGCATCGAGAACCTGTTCGGCTCCGAGTTCGCCTACCTCGAGGGCGGCACGCCCTGGCTGCAGCATGTCACCGACAATCCCGCAGAGTTCGCCCGCATCCTCGACCGGGCCGAGGCCACCGACCTCCGGACCTGGGCGCTACCGGAAGCCTACCGGGAGGAGTGCGCCCGCCGGGAGGCGCGCGGGAAGCCCCGGCCTCGCCTGGGCGGAGGCAGCCGGGGCCCGGCCACGGTCATGACCTCCGTCCTCTCCCCGGACACGTTGCTTTACTGGATCTACGACCATTCGGACCTCATCGCCCGGTTCCGGGATCTCCTGGCCGTGAAGATGGTCGAACTGAACCGCGTGCTCCGCGCGTGGAGCGGGAACGACGCGCCCGGGTGGTTCATCCTCGACGACAACTGCGCCCTGTTCAGCCCGGACCTTTACCGCGAGTTCTGCGTTCCGGTCCTGGAGCGGGTGCTGGACGCCTTCGCCCCGCCCGGCGCGGTGCGGCACCAGCATTCGGACAGCGCCATGGGTCACCTGCTCGATCTCCAGCGCGGGCTGGGGGTCAACCAGGCCAACTACGGCCCCGAGGTGGACGTGGCCCTCATCCGGGAGAAGCTCCCCGGCGCGCTCATCCTCGGGCACATGCCGCCGTTCCTCCTGCGCAACGGCTCGCCGGAGGAGATCGCGGCCCGGGTGGAGGACGACTTCGGCAAGGCGGGGGCCACCGGCGGCCTCCAGATCACCACCGCCGGCTCGCTGGCCGCCGGCACCGGGGTGGGCCGCATGCGCTGGCTGATGAAGCTCGTCCGCGACCGCTGCCGGTACGATCGCTGACGGCGCCTTGACGGCTCGCCGCCGGTCAGGTGTCGGCCGGTTCACCAGATGTCGGCCCGGGGGGCGGCGCCGGCGGAGGCGCGTCCGGGGGGCGCTCCGGAACCAGCACCTGCCGGTAGCCCGAGTCCCGCACGCCCTGGACCACCCGGTCCACTTCGTCGGCCGGGACCTGCAGGATCTGCATGGCCGTGGCGGCGAGGCGCAAACTGGCCTCGATGGCGTCGGGGAAGGCATGGACCGCGCCGGCGGATGTGTCCGTTTCCAGCCGGGAATTCCTGCGAATGAGCGGGGCCGGGCTCGGCTTGCGTCCGGATTTGGGCGGGTGCCCGTCCGTACAGGAACCGGAGGACGCCGGCAGTCTCCATGCCTTTCCGTCTTTACGCGCCCGTGCCGCCTTGGCTAAAGGATGGGGCAAGGTGCACGGAGGTCGGGGGAGGGCCCGATGCGTCCGATCACCGGAGCTTCCCTATCCATGGACCGATCCCTACTCCCGATCCTGGCCGCGATGATGCTGGCCGCCGGACCCCCCGTGCAGGGATTCGAGCCACGCCCGCTGGACGCGAACCAGCCCGTCCGCGGATGGATGATCCTCTCCGACAGCCGCGAGGACGGGCTGGCGGTGATCCGGGCCGCTCCGGACTACGACATCAACCACCTCCAGATATCGCATCACGTCGTCCACGACCTGCGGCATGTGCGCGACCCCAGGCGACGCGAGCTGGCGAACACATTCATCCGGGCCGCACACCAGGCGGGAATCCAGGAGGTGGTGCTCTGGGATCGCACGCTGTATGGACTGCGTCACTACCCGGCCATGTTCAAGACCGGTCCCGGCGGGACCATCGATCTCGACAACCCGGAGTTCTGGGCGTGGTTCAAGAACGACTACCGGGAGATGCTGGATCTCGTTCCCGACATCCAGGGGCTGATTCTCACCTTCATCGAGACCGGGGCCCGGGTCGAACGTCAGCACTCCGTTGCCATGCGGACCCCCCAGGAGAAGCTGGCGGCCGCCGTCAACGCCGTGGCCGACGTGGTGATCGGGGAACGCGCCCTGAATCTGTACATCCGCACCTTCTCCTACGACGATGGCGAGTACGACAACATCATCGGCGCCATCGGACGGCTGAAACGGCCGGAGATCCGCCTGATGATGAAGGAAACCCCGCACGACTTCTTTCTGACCCATCCCAACGACCGTTTCGCGGGGATGATCGCGAGACCCACCATTATTGAGTTCGACGCCGCAGGGGAGTTCAACGGACAGGGCCTGATCGCCAACACCTGGCCGGAGTATATGCTGCGCCGCTGGAGCGATTTTCTGAAGCGCGACCATATCGTAGGCTATGTCGCCCGCACCGACCGGTATGGGACTACCCGCATGATCGGCCGCCCTTCCGAGATCAACCTGCTTGCCCTCAAGCGCCATTTCGAGGACCGGTCGGTCGATGCGGAGCAGGTCTACCGGGAGTTCATCGCCCGCCGCTATGGGGCGGAGGCCTACCCGCACCTGCGGCCTGCCTTCGGGAACGCCTTCGATATCGTGACGTCGACGCTGTACACCCTGGGCACGAATGTGGCGGACCACTCCAGGCTCAACTTCGATCCCTACCCCTCCAGTTACGCCCGGCATGTCTCGGGCAAATGGATCGACCCGCCGGTGGTCCGGGTCGGGCACGGGGTGGACCGCGAGCTGCACTACTGGGACGAGGTGGTGGAGCACATCGCTCCGCGCTGGGCCAAGGCTGGGGGCGCGCAGCTCTCGGAGGTTCCGAAGGTGGTGACGGCGGGATGGCTTTCCCCCGAGGAGCGGATGAATGAGGCCTATCTACGGATGGTCCTCACCCAGAAGGACCACGGGGTGCGGCTGGCCGAGGCCTCGCTCCAGCACGTCCGCGATGCCGAACCCCATCTCCGGCCCGAGGACCATCAGGATCTCCTCCATCACTTCACGCGCACCCTGCTGACCGCCCGGCTTTATCGCGCCGCCGCCGCCGCCTACTGGGGGTTTCGGGTGTGGGCCCGGGACGGCGAGCATCGAACCGACTACGTCACGCGCGAGACCCATGACGGCCTTCTGACCATGCGTGCGGTCGCCCGCGAGATTCGGGACTATCCGGTCATGCCCCCCCGCGGCCAATGGTCCTGGGTGGAGGATGCCGACATGGCCGACCAGTATTGGACATGGATCGTCGAGAAGGGCTGGCCGGAGCGGACCCGCGGTCATGAGACCGGCCTGGGGGGAGCGACGTTCCCCCTCGCTGAGGGCTCGCCTTGAACGCCCGCGCCCCGGGCGGGTTCAACCGAATCCGCATGCGGACCGAGGAACCTCGTCCTTGACCCGTTCCATGCGGATCGCCACCCTTGGGGGCACAGGACCATTCTTCAGCGGAGCCAAGTATGCCCCAGACCGTCAAGGTTGAGATTATCCGGCCGGGACCCGAACACCTGGACGGCGCCATCCGGTGCCTGCGCACCTACAATCTCCGGCCCCTCGGCGAGTCGGATGTGCTGGACCCGGACTATGAGACGACCGACATCCTGCACGTCCGCAACCGGATCAACCCCGTGCGCTTCGACCGGCGCTGCTTCGCCGCCCTTCGCGACGGCGAGGTGGCGGGGTTCTGCTCCTGGGCC
>PXDE01000244.1 GCA_003566475.1 PVC group bacterium
CTGTGCCGGGTGGACGTGCCCGCGCCGCATGTCACCTCCTGCGCCTTCGGCGGAACTGACTTCCGGACCCTGTTCATCACCACCGCCCGGGCGGGCATGTCCGACCAGGCCCTGGCCGCGCACCCCCAGGCGGGCAGCCTCTTCGCCGCCCGCCCCGGCGTCGCCGGCCGATCCGCATTCCGTTTCGCCTCCATACCCCCTCCCCGCCCCGCTTGACCCGCCTCCCCCATCGCGATTAGGCTCGGGCCGATTGGTGAACATCAGGAGGCAAGGCGCCATGAGCGATTCGTACCGGGTGACGTCGCGTCGGAGTTGGGGTGGCCGCATCGGGGATTCCATCAAGGGCATCCTGGTGGGGGTGGTGCTGTTCGTGGCCGCGTTTCCCGTGCTCTGGCTGAACGAGGGCCGGGCGGTGGAGACGGCCAAGGCCCTGCGCGAAGGCAAGGGGAAGGTGGTGTCGCTGGACCGGCCCAGCCCGCAGCCGGCCCTGGAGGGCGATCTGATCCATTTCACCGGCCGGGCGGTGACCGATGACGAGGTCCGCGACCCCATCTTCGGCTTCGGCGACGTGGCCCTGCAATTCCTGCGCGACGTCTCCATGTATCAGTGGAAGGAGAACGAGCGGACCACCACCCGGACGCGGGCGGGCGGAAGCGAAGAGCGGGTCACCGAGTACACCTACGAGAAGGTATGGTCGGACCGGGTGATCGACTCCGGCCGGTTCCATCGCGCCGCCGACTACCGGAACCCCGGATCCATGCCCTACTCGGGCGACTCCTGGATCGCGTCCGAGGTCACGGTGGGCGACTTCCAGTTGTCCGACAGCCAGGTCGGCCGCATCGGCGGCGCGGAGCCGTTCCCGGTGCGGGCGGAGGATGCCCCGGCCAGCCTGGGCTCCTTCCTGGACTGGGATGGCGGCCTGTACCTGCCTCAGGGCGGAGGAACCCCTCAGGCCCCGGAGATCGGCGACGTGCGGATCGGATTCAAGGTGGTCCGCCCCACCGACGTCAGCGTGGTGGGCGAGCAGCGGGGCGGCCGGGTGGTCGGCCATGCGATCGGCCGGCGGACCATTGAGATGATCTCCCGGGGCGTGCGCTCGGCCGATGAGATGTTCGAGGAGGCCGAGCGGAGGAACCGGATGATCACCTGGCTTCTGCGCGGGCTGGGCCTGATCCTGATGACCTTCGGCCTGTCCCTGGTGCTGCGGCCCCTGTCGGTGTTCGCCGATGTGCTGCCCCTGCTGGGCCGGCTGGTGGGCAAGGTCACCGGCGTCTTCGCGTTCATGATCTCGGCGGGGCTGTCCGGCATCACCATCGCCGTGGCCTGGATCGTCTACCGTCCGCTCCTGGGCGTGGCGATCCTCGTGGTGGCGGTGGCCGCCATCGTGGCCGGCTTCCGGCTCACCCGGAAACCGGCGGCCGAACCAGCCCCGGCCTCGTGACCTCCCTGGCCCTTCGGCATGGCGAGAGGGGGCGACGGGGTGTAGGGTAGCAGCATGGCCTCTGCCCCCTCCCCTTCTCGCCCCCTCACGACCCGTTCGGCGCGCAAGCGCCCGAGCGAAGTCAGGCCGGTGTTCCTGCTTCTGTTCCTGTTCATGCTGTTCTGGCTGCTCATGAACTTCCCGCAGGTGATCGTCTACACCTACGAGTCGTCGGATCGGGGCATGGCTCTGGTCGAGGTTCCCCAGCGAGGCCTCACCTATGACAAGGTCCTCATCGCGTTCGAGGCCTACCGGCGCCGGTCGGGACAGCCCGACCTCCGCCTCTTCCGGACCTCCAACCCGCCCTGGGGCAACCCCTGGCTGCTCAAGGACAACCTCTATCACCCCCGCTGGGATCTGCCCTACCAGCCGCCCTCGGAGCGCCCCCAGGTGAATTTCTGGATCGACCTGCTCCCCACCTCCGCCTGGCCGGCGTCGCAGTAGCGCGCCCCCACAGGGGCAGGAGGCGGGTTCCGAGATGCGGGATGCGCCCGCGGCTGAAGTCGTTCGACCGGGATCTCCTGCGGCTGCGCTCCACGTTCGAATCCATCGGCTGACCATGGGGACCCCCGAAACCCCAGCGGTTAGGCCACGAGCTTTCGGGGAGGTTGAACGTCAGTCCGCAAGGTAGGCGGCGATCGCCTGGTCCAAACGAGAGAGCGCCTCCTCGGGGAGAGAACCGGCAGGGTTCCTGAGGCGGGCCTTGTGGACCTGACGGATTCCTGGAACGACGGCAAGGGAATCTCTGGATTGAACCGGTGGAACGGCGATACGCAGAGGCCAGATCTCGCCGGGAACGGTGGAAAGCGGCACGACCACCACGGTGGGAAGGATTTCGTTCTGGAGCGAGTTCGATACGACCACGGCGGGCCGGACTTTGCCGAACTCCGGAGGGGTGGCGTCCCGAAGGTCCACCCAGAATACCGAACCCCTATTCACGGGAACGCCCGGTGCCAGACCTACCCTCCACAGAGTCGGGGCGCGGCGGCGAAGCGAGATCCGCCTGGGCCCACGCTTCCGTCCAGGCCGCTTCCTCGGGATGTTCTTCCAGGTGGGCAAGGTAGGCCTCGGCCGCCTCCCTGAGGACATGACGGCGGATATCCCTCCGGACGGCGTCTCGTACATAGGCGGTCATGGACTGGTCCGCCGGCTTATGGGCCTCGATTTCGTCGAGAATCCTGCCCTGGAGCTTAATGGTCGTGGCCTTCATACCGGAACAGTACTCTGGAGGATGCCATGCTGGCAACCCGCCAGCCATGCCGCCTTACAGTGGTCTGCATGCCCTATGGACGGACATGCGGATCGCAACCGCCATTCCGGACTTGGCCCACGGGGCCGAATCCGGCGAGGGTCTCTGCGGTGCCGCCGCGCTGTGGCTCGGCGATTCCAGGAAGCGATGCGTCGACCACCTTGAGCGCGGCCAGACCGTGGAGGCTGAGATTCCTCACCCGGCTCCCCCAGGCCAGGCTCGACGCCCTGCTCCGGGAGCAGGAGGGCGAAGGGGGAACGCGGGGGAGGCGCCCCGGATCCTCCGCCGCCTCCAGGGGTTTTCCCGTGGAGGCCCGGAACTCGGGCTAAGGATCACCCAAACTCGCACAGGCTCTCGACCGCCGCCGCCGAGCCGTCGCGCACCCACCCGTCGAGCTGGGCTGGATCCTTGAGCTGCTGGCCCCGGGTCCGGGGCACCGCCACGTACCCGCAGTCCAGCTCGGGGAGGGCGGACATGTCGCCCCAGAGCTTCTCGTACTGGCTCACCGGAAACACGTCCTCCTGCCCCTGGCCCCAGCGTTTCTTCACATCCTTGAGCGTGATGTAGGTCGGGATCCGGGCGGCCAGGTCGCGCACCCGCGCCGCCACCGTCTCGCGGTCGTCCAGATCCTTCCGGGCGAGGCCGAAGGTGGCCAGGAGCTGGTCCAGATCGATCCAGGTGGTCATGGAGTTGTACCACGAGAACTCGAACTCCAGATCCTCCCGGGGCAGGGCCAGGCCCTCGACCAGGCGCAGCCGGCCGTCCACCCGGGCCAGCCCCCCTCCGGTGTCCTCGATGCGGCGGGCGATGACCTCGAAGGTGAGCGGCCGACCGCTTTCGATATGCGCCCCCAGCAGCGCCGGATCTAGGTCGGCCCCCACGGTGTCGATGTTGTGCAGCATCAGCCAGCGCAGGCCGGGACGCTCGCGCAGCATGTCCCGGAGGACGCCGTTGAGCAGGAGGTTGGGCACCTCGAACCAGTGCCCCACCGGATGCAGGCACTGGAGGGGGAGATTGTCGGTGTAGTCGCTCCCCTCCCCCGCCGCCTCCGCCCAGCCCAGCAGCGCCGCGTGCAGGCTCTCGCGCACCTTCTGGGCCTGCTCGTCGAGCCGCTGCTGGGGGGATTCCTCCCAGGCGAAGCGAAGGTCGCGGGCCATGGGCACCATGCGCAGCCCGATGGACCGTCCCGGCGACAGCCGCACCGGGCCGGTCCACCCGTACTGGCCGCGCCGCTCGAGGGTGGCCGCGATGGGGCCGTGGGTGAGATAGCTGGTGGTGAACACGTGGATGGGATCGGCCCCGAACCGGACCGCCGCCCGCCGGGTCTTGGCCAGGTGGACCTCGAGGAAGTCCCGGTGCCGCCCGGCCAGCCGGCA
>PXDE01000552.1 GCA_003566475.1 PVC group bacterium
CGACATCCTCGCCGCCGCACGCGCCATCCTGTGAGGACGGACAACCACCCGCCGACGCGCGTTGCGCTATGGCGGGCAAGCACCAGGCACGAACGGACACGAGAAGAGGAAGGGAACCGCGAATGAACGCGAATGAACGCGAATCTAGTAGTCCGCTGTCTGTGACAGCGGACCGCGCATGGAACGAGTCTGGTTGGGCGGAAGCAGGGCCGTTGTCTGACCTTCCTCCTGCTAGGCTCCGGACATGCGCCCTCCTCCCGGCTTGCGGGAACAGCGAGCTACTGGCTCTCCCGTTCGACATTCGACATTCTTCAGTTGCCCCGCCGTGGCCACAAGAGCTACGAGGCTCAACAGCGGCACGCCATCTTCCCTTCCCTCTTCGCAGATCGTCAATCGCCAATCTTCGGTTTCCCCACCAATCACCGATCACTGAACCCTGAACACCAAACCCTGGCCCCCCCCATGCCCCACGCCATCCAGATGCCCAAGTTCGGCCAGACGGTCGAAGAGAGCACCATCGTCAAGTGGATGAAGAAGCCCGGCGACGCGGTCGCCAAGGGCGACATCCTCTTCGAGATCGAGACCGACAAGTCGAACCTCGAGGTCGAGGCCTTCGTCTCCGGCACCCTGCTCAAGGTCCTCGTCCCCGAGGGCGGCACCGTGCCGGTGATGAGCGTGGTCGCCTACGTCGGCGAGCCCGGCGAGAAGGTGCCCGACGCCCCCGCGCCCGCCGCGAAGCCTGAACCCAAGCCCGAGCCCAAGGCCACCACGCCCGCGCCCGCGCCGAAGGCGGCAGCTCCGGCCCCTGTCCTTCCCCCCATCCAGCCTGCCCTGAGCGACCGCAAGGGAGTCGAAGGGCCATCCACCCATCCACCCATCCACCCATCCGCCGCGCAGGCGCCGAAGGCGCCGGAGCGGCTCAGGATCAGCCCCCGCGCCAAGGCCCTGGCGCGTCAGTCGGTGATCGACCCCTCGCGCATCTCCGGCTCCGGGCCGGACGGCCGGATCGTGGAGAAGGACGTGAAGGCGTGGCTGGACCAGCACGGCTACGCCGACCTCCGGGTGACCCCGGCGGCCAAGCAGCTCGCCGCGGGCGAGGGCATCGACCTCCTCGCCGTCTCCGGCACCGGGGACGGGGGGCGGATCACCGTCGAGGATATCCGGGGCGCGGCCGAGGAGAAGCCGCAGCCGCTCACCAAGATGCGGCAGGTCATCGCCCAGCGGCTGACCCAGAGCTTCATGACCGTCCCCCATATCTTCGTGAGCGTGGACGTGGACGTGACCGACCTCCTCGCCTTCCGCCAGACCCTGAAGGCAGCGGGCAAGGGCTACACCGTGAACGACTTCGTGGCCGAGGCGGTGGTGCTGTCGCTCCAGGAGCACCGGCCGCTCAACTCCAGCACCGATGGCCGCACCGTGCGATGGAGCCGGCATGTGCATCTGGGCATCGCGGTGACCCTGGAGACCGGGCTGGTGGTGCCGGTGGTCCGGCAGGCCGACCGGCTGTCGCTGGCCGAGCTGAGCGTCCAGGCCAAGGCCCTGGGCGACAAGGCCCGGGCGGGCAAGCTGACCCCCGACGAGATGACCGGCGGCACCTTCACCATCTCCAACATGGGCATGCTGGGGGTGGACAGCTTCACCGCCATCATCAACCCGCCCGAGGCGGGGATCCTGGCCGTGGCCAGCGCCCGCCGCCGCCCGGCCGTGGTGGACGGCAAGATCGTGGCCCGCGACCTCATGACCCTCACCCTGAGCGCCGACCACCGGATCGTGGACGGGGCCGTGGCCGCCCGCTTCGTGAACGCTGTGAAATCCAAACTCGAGGATCTGGAGCTATGGAAACTTTTGACCTGACCGTGATCGGGGCCGGCCCCGGCGGCTACCCCTGCGCCATCCGCGCCGCCCAGCTCGGGGCCAGGGTGGCCATCGTGGAGCGCGAGTTCCTCGGCGGCACCTGCCTCAACTGGGGCTGCATCCCCACCAAGACCCTGATCGCGGGGGCGCATCTGCTGGAGAAGGTCCGGCACGCGGCCGGGCTCGGGCTGGTGGTCGAGGGGGCGTCGGCCGACTACGGCAAGATGTTCGCCCACAAGAACAAGGTGGTGGGCCAGCTCCGCACCGGCGTGGGCGCGCTGCTCAAGGGCAACGGGGTGACCGTGTTCCAGGGCCAGGCGGCCTTCGCGGGCCGGAACCGGATCCGGGTGACGGCGGCCGACGGATCGGAGCAGACCCTCGAGTCGGCCAGGACGGTGGTCGCCACCGGCTCGACCTCGGCGGTGCCGGGATTCCTGCCCAGGCACGAGCGGGTGGTGGAGAGCCGGGCCTTCCTGGACCTGGAGAAGCTTCCGAAGTCGCTGCTGGTCCTGGGTGGCGGGTACATCGGGTGCGAGCTGGCGGCGCTGGCCGCCGGGCTGGGAGTGAAGGTGACCCTGGTCGAGCTGCTCGACGACATCCTGCTCCTGCTTGACGACGACCTGCGCAAGGAGGTGCGGCGTCACATGGAGAAGAACCTCGGCATTCGGATCCTCACCGGGAAGGCGCTCGAAAAGATCGAGGCCGACGCCAGGGGCGTGCGGGGTGCGGTGGGCGACGAGACGGTCGAGGCCGAGATGCTGCTGGCGGCGGTGGGCCGCCAGCCGGTGACCGACGGGCTGAACCTGGAGGCGGCGGGCCTGACGGCCGACGAGAAGGGGTATGTCCGGGTGGACGAATACGGGCGGACCCCGGTGGCGACGGTGTGGGCGGTGGGGGATGTCAACGGAGGGATGCAGCTCGCCCATGCCGCCACCTCGCAGGGGGTGATCGTGGCCGAGAACGCGATCACCGGCACCCTGCGGAAGCAGGAGCGGCTGGTGCCGGCGGTGATCTTCACCTCGCCCGAGGTGGCGCTGGCCGGGATCACCGAGCGCGAGGCCAAGGAGAAGGGGCTGGAGGTGAAGGTGGGTAAGTTCAGCTTCCGGGCCCTGGGCCGGGCGATGGCGGCGGGGGCCACGGACGGTTTTGTGAAGTGGATCGCCGACGCGAAGACGGATCAGCTCCTGGGCGCGGCGGTGGTGGGGGAAGGGGCGACCGACCTCATCTCCGAGGCGGCCCTGGCCATCCGCAGCGAGCTGACGGCCGAGGAGCTGGGTCGGACCATCCATCCGCATCCGACGTTCGGCGAGATCTGGATGGAGGCGGCGCACGCGGTGCACGGCACCTGCGTGCATGCGCCGCCGGCGAGGAGGAAGTAGGAACCACCCGCCGTCGTCCCGCCGGGCGGGACTATGGCGGGCACGCGAAAGGACCCGCCTTCGCGAAGACGCTCCGGCGCGGCACGCACGAAGGGGCTCGAAAGGGGGGAGGCGGAGCCAGGCGAACCACAGAGGCCGCGGAGGTTACGGAGGCTCGCAGAGGGGGAGAAGAGGGAGGAACCGCGAATGGGGGCGGGCCCGGTAGCCGCGGCCACCTAGGCCGTGGATGCGAGAGGGAAGGAGCCAGGACTGCCAACGTAGAAGCGGATTCCTTCCGCTTCGCCCGGTCTCCGTCGGTACTCCGGTCACTCCGCAAGGAATGCGGAGCTACGGCGGAAGGGAGGGCAGGTCTTCCGGATCCTGCGCAAGGATGGACGGCACACGCCAGTGGCCTTGCGTATCTGCCCGCATCAGGTATATATTCTATACCGGATGGACTTCGAGTACGATCCCGTCAAGAGCCGGAGCAACCTCGGGAAGCATGGTGTAGGCTTCGAGGAGGCCAAGGCCCTTTGGAAGGACGAGGACCGGCTCGAACTTCCGGCCCGGAGCGTGACCGAGAACCGGTACGTGCTCCTGGCCCGAATGCATGGCAAGGTCTGGGCCGCGTTCTTCACCCGTAGGGGTGGCGCGATCCGGATCATCTCTGTACGGAGGGCGCGGAAGCATGAAGCGAAACTCTACGATGACGGCTGAGGAGCTTGACCGGGTATTCGACGAGGGAAAGGAGGACATCCTGCCCTACCTCGATCTCGCCCGGGCCGTCCGCCCCGGGCGTGAGGCCCGGCGGGTGAACGTCGATTTCCCGGCCTGGATGGTCTCGCGCCTGGACGACGAGGCGGACCGGCTCGGGGTGC
>PXDE01000324.1 GCA_003566475.1 PVC group bacterium
CTTCCTCGAAGACTCGGGCGAGCGGCCGCCACATGGGGGAGGTTCGGGGCGGCGGCGGGCTTCGCGCGGTTCCGGGGGCGGAGTCGGACGCGGCCAAACGCTTGGCGCGTTCGGCTACGGGGATCTGGCCTGCGCGTAGCTGAATCCGCCAAGGATTCAGATGCCGCAGAGAACGATGACGGGGACGCGCCCGGGGAGGTGCTCCGCTGTTCTCCCCCCCTCAGCCGTCGCGCCCATAGTCCGCCGGGGGCTCGCGCACGGCGGCCACGCCTTCGGCCCGGATCCGCTCGGCCAGCCAGAGCTTGACCACGGACTGGCGGGTGACCCCGACGCGCCGCGCCTCCCGGTCGAGGCTGCGGATCATCCACACCGGCAGATCCACGTTGACCCGCTTCTGTTCCAGACCGGGCCGACGGGCCCGGGTCCAGTCCAGGAAGGGGCCGATGTCCTCGCCGGCGTCGAAACGACGGTCGAACTCCTCAGCCGTTAGCGTAGCCTTCTTGTTCTTCATGCCGACTCCTCCGTGCGGAAATGATCCGGATCCGTTCGCCGCGAACCGTGAAGATGCAGGTCCACAGCCGTCCCTCCACCTTTCCGATGATCGCGTATCGCGGCTCGGTGGTGGATCGGGCCGGGACCACGACGGCCTGGGTGTCCTCCCAGATGGCTTGGATACCCAAGAAGCCGATCCCGTGCTTCCGCTCGTTCGCGCGGGATTTCCCGGGGTCGAACTCGAACTCCATAAGGGTATAATAACGCAACCATTTCGGAGGTCAATGGGTGGTCCCTTCCTCCTGCCCTGTTGTCGCGACCTCCCTCGTCCCCCGCCCGGTGCCGCTTTTCCTCGAGGACTCGGGCGAGCGGCCGCCCGCCTTCGCCAGGCTACGGCGCGGCAGGCCACATGGGGGGAGGTCGGGGCGGGTCCGCCCATGTACCTCATGTGCATCTTGTGTGCCGTGCCGAAGCGAGTCGAAGGCAGGTGGCCAATCCGGGGCTTCGCGCATGTTCGGGTCGGATCGGGCTCGGTTCATGCGCGGCCAAACGCTTCCGTCTTCGCCCTACGGGCTACGCCGCGACAGAGGCGTCGGTGGCTACGGGATTCGCGCGGGGAGGGCATTGGCTGGGTGGTGATTCGGTGGTAACGTGGCCCGCATGAACTGGAAGGAGCATATCTCGGTGGATCCGGCGGTCTGCCACGGGCAGGCGTGCCTCAAGGGCACCCGGGTTCCGGTGGCGGTGGTCCTGGACAACCTTGCCGCCGGGCTTACGGCGCAGGAGATCTGCGCGAGCTACCCGTCGCTGACACCGACCGCCGTCCAGGCCGCCGTGGCCTATGCCGCCTTCCTGGCCCATGAGCGCATCATGCCGCTCCCCGGATAGGCGGGGATTGGCCGCGTGAGGTTCAAGACGGACGAGAACCTGCCCGAGGAGGCGGCCCAGCTTCTCCGCGCCTCGGGCCACGACGTGGCCAGTGTCCACGGCCAGGGACTGGGCGGGCGACCGGACCCGGACATTCACGACATCTGCGTGGCCGAACGCCGAATCCTCGTCACCCTGGACACCGACTTCGCGAACGTAGTGGAGTACCCGCTGGCCCTGTCGCCTGGCCGGATCGTCATCCGGTCGCGGGACCAGTCGAAGCCGGTGATCCTCTCGATCATCACTCGCCTGGTTTCGGCTCTGGAGTCCTCGACCATGGAGGAGCGTCTTTGGGTGGTGGAGAGTGATCGGATACGGGTGAGATCGCCTTAGGTGGATTCCTGGTTTCGGTGGCTGTAGGCTTCCCGCAGGTCCAGGTCGGATCGGGCTCGGTCCATGCGGGGCCAAACGCTTCCGTCTTCGCCCTACGGGCTTCGCGCGGACTGCGGGCGGTTCGGTTTCGGGTCTTGCGCGTCCACCTCCTTCCGGCTTCGCGCAGACGCTGCGCCGCGACAGGGGCGTCGGTGGCTACGGGCTTCGCGCGGGTCGCCTCTCCTCCACCCGTCCACCCCTTTGCGCTCCCTGCGTTCTTTGCGGGAAATCCTCTTCCCCTTTTCGTGTCCTTCCGCTTGCCCTCCGTAGCCTTGGCGAAGGAGGGTGGTTCCTCCCCGCCTCCACAGCCTGGGACGGCGCGATGGGCGGGCCGCGCTTTCCCCGGCGGGGGGCGGGTGCGATAGTGGCGGGATGAGCGACCGATCCGAGTTCCGGCTCCACGCCCCCTACACCCCCATGGGCGACCAGCCCCAGGCCATCGCGACCCTGGCCGAGGGCGTGGCCCGGGGGGCGCCCCACCAGATCCTGGAGGGCGTGACCGGGTCGGGGAAGACCTTCACCATGGCCAACGTGATCCGGGCGGCCGCCCGGCCGACCCTGGTGCTGTCCCACAACAAGACCCTGGCCGCCCAGCTCTACGCCGAGCTCAAGGGGTTCTTCCCCGAGAACGCAGTCGAATACTTCGTGAGCTACTTCGACTACTACCAGCCCGAGGCCTACCTCCCCACCACCGACACCTTCATCGAGAAGGACTCGTCCATCAACGACGACCTCGACCGCCTGCGCCTGGCGGCCACCCACAGCCTGCTCACCCGGCCCGACGTGGTGGTGGTGGCCTCGGTGTCGTGCATCTACGGCCTGGGTTCGCCCGAGGACTACCGCTCGCTCCAGATCGACCTCCGCCGCGGCCAGGCCATCGGCCGCGACGAGGTGCTGATGGCCCTGGCCCGCACCCAGTACACCCGCAACGACATCGAGTTCCGGCAGGCCTGCTTCCGGGTGCGCGGCGACACTGTGGACATCTTCCCCGCCTACGCCGAGTCGGCGGTGCGCCTCGAGTTCTGGGGCGACGAGATCGAGCGGATGGTCGAGCTGGATCCGCTCACCGGGCATACCGGGGCCGAGCTGGAGTCGCTCTATGTGTCGCCGGCCAAGCATTTCGTCACCCCCGAGGAGAAGCTGGCCCGGGCCATGGTGCTGATCGAGGAGGAGCTGGAGGACCGCATCCGCTGGTTCGAGGAGCGCGGCAAGCTGCTGGAGGCCCAGCGGATCAAGATGCGCACCGAGTACGACCTCGAGCTGCTGCGCGAGGTCGGGTTCTGCAAGGGGATCGAGAACTACTCGCGGTTCCTGTCCGGCCGCGAGGCGGGCCAGCGCCCGTTCTGCCTGCTCGACTTCTTCCCCGAGGGCTGGCTGACCATCATCGACGAGTCGCACGTGACCCTCCCCCAGGTCCGGGGCATGTACAACGGCGACCGCGCGCGCAAGGAGGTGCTGGTCGAGCACGGGTTCCGCCTGCCCTCCGCCCTCGACAACCGGCCCCTGCGGTTCGACGAGTTCATGGACCTGCTGGGACCGGCCATCTTCGTGTCCGCCACCCCGGGCGAATTCGAGCTGCGCCGGGCGGGGGCGCCGGTGCGCCAGGTCATCCGGCCCACCGGCATCGTGGATCCCCCGGTCGAGGTGCGCCCGCTCAAGGGCCAGATCGACGACCTCATGGAGGAGGTGCGGGCCCGGGCCGAGCGCAAGGAGCGGACCCTGGTCACCACCCTCACCAAGCGCACGGCCGAGGACCTGGCCGAATACCTGCGGTCGGTGGGGCTGGAGGTGAAGTACCTCCACTCGGAGATCGACACCATCGAGCGGGTGGAGATCCTGCGCGACCTTCGTCAGGGGAAGTTCGACTGCCTGGTCGGGATCAACCTGCTCCGCGAGGGCCTCGACCTGCCCGAGGTGTCGCTGGTGGCCGTGCTCGACGCGGACAAGGAGGGGTTCCTGCGTTCGGAGACCTCCCTGATCCAGACGGCGGGCCGGGCGGCCCGGCACCTGGAGGGGAAGGTGATCCTCTACGCCGACACCGTGACCGACTCCATGCGGCGGATGATCGAGGTGACCGAGGCCCGCCGCCAGGCCCAGATCGCCTACAACCAGGAGCACGGGATCGAGCCCCGGGCCATCGTGAAGGAGATTCAGGAGAGCCTGTACGACCGGATGGGCGACCGGGTTGCGGACCGCCGCGAGGAGACCCGCATGGTGGCGGAGGGCGAGGAGGGCCTGGCCGCCCTCATCGCCGAGCTGGAGGCCGAGATGACCGAGGCCGCCCAGTCCCTGGAGTTC
>PXDE01000479.1 GCA_003566475.1 PVC group bacterium
CCGGGAGCGGCGGGCGGTGGCCGGGCTCAGCATGGGCGGCTACGGGGCGCTCATGCTGGGTCTGCGCCACCCCGAGACCTTCTGCGCCGCCTGCTCCCACTCCGGCGCGGTGTTCTTCCTGCACCACCACGCCCCCGACCGGCCGGACATCGACGCCATCATGGACGGCCTATCCCCGGACGACTACGATCTCTACCGCCTGGCCTCCCGGATCGGGGGCCGCGCCCCCGCCATCCGCATCGACTGTGGCGTGGAGGACTACCTCATCGAGGCCAACCGCGATTTCCACCGCCATCTCGAAGGCCTTGGCGTTCCCCACGACTACCACGAATTCCCCGGCGCCCATACCTGGGACTACTGGGATCTGCACATCCGGGAGAGCCTCGCCTTCATCGCCGGGCGGATGGAGCTATGACAGGGATCGAGGGTGGGTTAGCCATTCATCATCGGAAACCCTAGTGGACCTGACCTTGACGGTTGCATCAAATTTGGTACATTGGCCTGACTCATGGTGAGTCCAGGTGTCAGTATGACCGTGCGCTTCTTCCGCGCCAATAGCGGGAGGGAGCCGGTACGCGACTGGCTAAGAGACCTTCCTCGAGAAAGGAAGAAGGCTATCGGTGAGGACATCAAGACGGTGCAGTTCGGCTGGCCACTGGGTATGCCCTTGGTCAGAAAGCTTGGGCCCCTCCTCTGGGAGATCCGGTCCACGCTGCCAGACGGAATCGCGCGGACGATCTTCACGGTGGATGCCGATTACCTGGTGCTGCTCCATGGGTTCATAAAGAAGTCCAGGAAGACACCTCAGGCAGACCTTGACCTGGCGAAGGCCAGGCAGAGGGCGTATCAGGAGACGGCGACATGAGGAACCGGCACCTCGGCAGCGATTTTGACGAGTTTCTGGAGCAGGAAGGGTTGCTCGCCGACGCAGAAGCTACGGCGGCGAAGCGGGTTATCGCGTTCCGGATCGAGCAGGAAATGAGGCGGAATCGCCTCACCAAGGCCACCTTGGCCAAGCGAATGGGCACCAGTCGTTCGGCGCTTGATCGCCTTCTGGACCCGAACCATTCCTCGGTTACTCTGCGCACCCTGGAAACCGCCGCACGTGCCCTTGGGAAGAGGCTGAAGGTCGATCTCGCTTGACCATCGACATGCATCGGCCTCGGCTGGTAGGCGGAAACGCGGGCTCGCCCCGCCCGGGGGTTGGCCGGTACCATGCCCGCCATGACCACTCCCAAGATCCGCACCCTCCTGGGCCAGCCGTCCTGGACCCTCACCGACGGCGACACCTCGCTGGCCGTCACCCGCAAGGGCGGGCACCTGGCGCCCGTCACCTACTGGCGGTCGCGCGGCGGCTGGCAGCCGTTCGCGGTGGCGCCGTGGTGCCGCGAGGCCACCGCCCGCAAGCTGCCGCCGATTCTGGAGGCGCTGCGGGGCGACTTCTTCTGCCTGCCCTTCGGCGGCAACGATGCCCCGTTCCGGGGCGAGCAGCATCCGATTCACGGGGAGACCGCGAACCGGGACTGGCGGATGGTGGGCATCGAGCGCGACGCCGACATCCGGGAAATTCACCTGGATATGGAGCTCCATGTCCGGCCCGGCCGGGTGGAGAAGACCCTCCGGCTGGTCAAGGGCCATCCGGCCGTCTATGTCCGCCACCGCATCTCCGGCCTGGCCGGGCGGATGAACGTCGGCCATCACGCCACGCTGGCCTTTCCCGACGGGCCGGGCAGCGGCCTGCTCGCGTTCAGTCCCTTCATCCGGGGCCAGGTCTATGTCAGGCCGGTCGAGAATCCCGCCCAGGGCGGATACTCGATCCTGCAGCCCGGGGCCCGCTTCGAGCGTCTCGACCAGGTGCCCCGCACCGACGGCGAAACCGCTGATCTGTCCGTCTATCCGGCCCGGGAGGGCTACGAGGATATCGCCATCGTCTGCGCCGACCCCTCCCTCCCGTTCGCCTGGACCGCCGTAACCTATCCCAAGGCCGGCTACGTGTGGATCGCCCTCAAGGATCCACGCAAGCTGGCCTCGACCCTGCTCTGGATGTCCAACGGGGGACGCCACTACCCGCCCTGGAACGGCCGCCACCGGGCGGTCATGGGCCTCGAGGAGATCACGTCCTTCTTCCACGAGGGCATCGCCCCGTCGGTGCGCCCCAACGAGCTATCCAAGGCGGGCATTCCCACCTGCTTCGCCTTCCATCCCGACCGTCCGTTCACCATCCCCGTGATCATGGCGGCCGCCCCTGTGCCCCACCGGTTCGGGCGGGTGAAGGGGGTGATGCCCACTCCCGGCGGCATCCGGATCGAAGGTTCGGGCCGCGGGAAGGTTGAAATCCCGCTCGACCTGGAGTTTGTTACCCGAAACGACATGACCGCGTCCATGTGAGTCCGGCTTGGCCGGCAAGGAGTCCGCGCGATGAAGATCCTATCTGTGTTAGGCATGAGTCTGATGTCCCTGGCCGGTCCGGCGGTGCTGGCCGCCGAGGTGTCCGAAGGGGTTTCGAAGGTGGTCAGCGGAGGTCTGGTGGACCCGCGCGGCCGCCGGGTCGCCGAGGACACGCTCTCCGGCAAGTACGTGGCCCTCTATTTCTCCGCCTCCTGGTGCGGACCCTGCCGGGCCTTCACCCCGAGACTCGATGAGGCCTACCAGGCCTGGATCCGGGACCGGCAGCCCATCGAGGTGGTGCTGGTCTCTCTCGACCGCACGGAGCAGGCCATGAAGGAGTACCACCGCGGCATGCCGTGGCCGGCCCTTCGGTTCGATCAGACCGGACTCAGCCAGCTCGCCCGCCAGTTCGGGGTCTCGGGCATCCCCAGCCTGATCGTCCTCGATCCCGAGGGCAAGGTGGTGGCCGCGAACGCCCGGGCCGAGGTGGGCCAGAACGGGGCCAAGGCCGTTGAGCGGTGGATTCCTGAAGGCACGCCCCGGGTTCAGACCCAGGAGACCGCTCCGGCGGCGGGCTCCGGCGGCAGGCCTTCTCCTCGCTGGTCGAGGCCCCCGCCATGAAGAACGGCCTGGTCAGTCTGGTCGCCTTTGGCGTCGCCGGGGCGTTCCTGTATGTGGCCTTCCAGGGGCGGATGTCCGGCGGCGCGTCCGGCCCTGCGCCCGAGGGGGGGATTCCCGGGCTTCTGGGACCCCGACTGGTCGGCGCCGACGGGCAGTTGGTGGACACGTCGGAACTGGAGGGCAAGACGGTCGCGCTCTACTTCTCCGCCTCGTGGTGCGGGCCCTGTCGGCAGTTCACCCCGGACCTGGTCCGAACCTACCGGGAGCTGAAGGCCGCCGGACGGCCGTTCGAGGTGGTGCTGGTCTCCTCGGACCGGGACGAGGCGGCCATGCGGGAGTACATGCGGACCGCCTCCATGCCCTGGCTGGCCGTGCCGTATGATCGCGGCCGGCTGCAGGCCATCGCAAGCCGCTACAACGTGCGAGGCATTCCCGCCGTGGTGGTGCTGGATCTCGATGGCCGGACCGTCAGCACCAACGGCCGCATGGAGGTGGGGCGCCGCGGCGCCGGGGCCTGGGATCTCTGGAGGTCGTGAGCCGGCTGGCCGAGGGCGAAGTCCGGGTGCGGATCGAAGGCCGCGACTGCGCCTTCGCCTGCACCGGGTGCGGGGCCTGCTGCCGGATTCAGGGAGAAGTTTCGCTGGCCGAGGACGATATCGAGCGCCTGGCCGGTGGACGGGGGCTCGACCGCCACGCCTTTGAGGACCGCTACACCCGGCTCAGCGCCAACCGCCGTCAGCTCGCCCTCACCGATGGTCCCGAGGGGGCCTGCGTGTTTCTGGGCGACGACAACCGCTGCCAGGTCTACCCCCATCGCCCCCGCCAGTGCCGCCGCTTCCCTTTCCCCTGGACCCGGCTGGAGGACTGCGAGGGGCTGCGCGTGCTGGAGTAGGGGCGGCGAGTTCTACCGCCCTTCCGGCTCCCACCGCGCATAGGTTCCACAAGGCAGGGGGCGCACGTCGGGGGCGCCGGTGAGGAGCATCTCGCCGGCCTCGACCGTGCCGCCGAGGGCCTGCTGGAGCAGATTTCCGAGCACGGTCGGGGTGAAGCCGGGGGTGTGGCAGGTGAGCAGCACGAAG
>PXDE01000454.1 GCA_003566475.1 PVC group bacterium
GACCAGCTGCCGGATCCCGGATTAGGGGCTTGCCCTGGCCGCGTGCGAAGGAAAAGGGTATGGACACCATGACGGTGATGGCCCCGGATCCCAAAATCCTCGACGAACTGGTGCGTCGGATCCGCGATTGCGTGCAGCCTGAAAGGATTCTCCTCTTCGGTTCCGGGGCCCGTAACGAATGGCTCGATACCAGCGACCTTGATGTCCTGGTGGTTATGCCGGACGCCTCCCCCCGGCGGGAGACCGCCCGCCGGATCTATCCGCACCTGATCGGACTTGGTCACCCTGTAGATCTGGTGGTGGTGACGGAGTCCGATGTCCGGCGCTTCGCCGGATCCCCTGCCACGGTCATCGGACCCGCCCTCCCGAGGGACGCGTGCTATATGCCGCCTGACGTCCCCGGACCTGACCACCCGGAGGCCTGGCTGTTCCGGGCCCGCTCCGACCTGGCTCTGGCCCGAACCCGAGTGGAGGGGGAGTGGCAGTCTGCGGTGAGCATGGCCGGAGATGTGCTAGCGTGGGCCAACAGGATGGTCAAAGCCCGCTGATTCGCGCTCTTGTCAGGGAGACCTGCGGATGCGTACATGCTGTGGCACGCCTGAACAGGCAGCGGACCCAAACGGTTTGCCAAGCCAGAGCGATGGGACCAGGCTTGCGTCATGAACCCGAAACGCTCCCTGCTCCGCCTGTCTGTCGCCGTCCTGGTATCCGCAGTCGCCACCGATCCTGTCCCCGCCCATGCCCGCCCGGAGGAGATGCTGGAGATCGAGCTGAACCTGGTCCGGGCCCTGGGGACGGGCACCGAGGTGGCCGAGGGCGTGGATCCCGCCCGGCGCCGCCACATGTTCTGGGTGCCCGACCGCGAGGTCGCCGAAGCCTGGTGGCGCCTACACGCCATCGACGACCAGCCCTTCCCCGCCGGGGCGTTCGGAGACTGACCCCCTGCCGCGAAGCGAGGCGGCGAGGCGACGCGGCTTGTCATCCTGTGCCCTTTGGCGTGGTATGGTGCCGTGACCGATGCTTTTCGGTCGCCTGGCATGGGCAGGGAGCACTCCGGTGAGCGAACGGGACGACGAGGATCTGATGCGGGCGGCCGGAAAGGGGGATGCGGCTGCCTTCGGGGAGATCGTCAGCCGACACCAGGCCTGGGCGTGGCGGGTGGCATGGCGCTTCACCGGCGATGCCGCCGAGGCCGAGGATCTGGTCCAGGACGCGTTCCTGAAGGTATTCGAGGCCGCACCCCGCTACCGAGCCATCGCGAGCTTCCGTACCTATCTCCACCGGGTGGTCACGCGGCGATGCCTGGACTGGCACCGAAAGAAGCGACCCCTGCTTTCCGACCGGATCCCCGAGCCGACCGACCCCGCTCCGCAGCCGGACGCGGCCGCGCAGCTCCGCGACCGGGAGCGACGTATCCGATCCGCCCTCGATGAGTTGCCCGCCGATCAGCGGTTGGCGGTGGTCCTGCGCTACTACGAAGGGCTGGATGCCTCCACCATGGCCACGGCGATGGGCCGGACGCCCAAGGCGGTGGAGCGGCTGCTCGCGCGGGCGAGAAAGGCGCTCCGGCCCCGGCTCCAGACGCATCTGGGCTGAGGCGCTTCCCGCCGGGGCGCCGGTCATGTGCCCCCGGCGATCCTGGAGTCCGCGCCGCCTCCTGAGTTTTCCCGAAGCCGAGGGGGATTTCCCGGGCTGGCCCGTTTGTAGGGGGTAGGAGGCGACGTATGCGCTGCTCAGATGTTCGACAATGCCGGGAGACGCTCTCGTCCGGAGGTCTTCCCCCCGAGGGGATCCGGGAGGTGGGATCCCATCTGCGGACCTGCCCGGCCTGCCGGGCCGTGCTGCTGGCCGATGATCCCCTGATCGGGGTGCTGACGGCGGGCGAGTCTCCCGAGACCCCGGCACATCTGGCTCTTCGGATCCAGGCCCTCGTGCGGAGCGGGCGCATCCAGGAGCCCCTGCCCGTCTGGGATCTGTGGGGGTGGTGGCGGCAAAGCCCGTTCCCGGCCCATGCCGCGGCGGCGGCCACGCTGGTCCTCGGCCTCGCCGCAGGATTCCTCATGGGCGTCGACTCGGACCGTGGGCCCGGGCCGGGCATGGTGGGGCGCCCGGCGGATCCGCTGGCCGCGCTGGCCCTGGACGCCCTGGCCGACGCCCCCGCCGGCTCGCTAACCGAATCCTATTTCAGCTTGGCCCGCCAGACCGGCCAGGGAGGGATCTGATCATGTGGAGAAAACTGGGGCCCCTGACCATGGTCCTGTCTCTGGGGCTGAACGTGGCGTTCGTGACCGCATGGGCGGTCCGGACGGTCGGGGGTCCAGAGAACGGGACAGTCGCCCCCGATCATGAGGTATGGTCCCCGCTCTATCGGAGCCTCGGGGTGACGCCGGACCAATGGCGCCAGATCGAGCCGGACCTCGTCGCCTTCCAGAACGAATCGGCGGCCATCCGGGCCGGGCTGCACGAGCTTCGGACGGAGATGATCCGCCTGGTCGCGGCGGAGGCGCCGGACCGCCAGGCCATCCAGGCCAAGCAGGACGAAATCCGCGCCGGGCAGCGGCGCATGCAGGATCTGGTGGTCGCCCACCTCCTGAAGCGTCGGGAGCTTCTGACTCCCGAGCAGGCGGACCAGCTCTTCGAGCAGATGCGCGAGCGGATGGAGGAGGTGGGGCCGGGCCGGATGCTGGGCCTGCCGGAGGGATCGGCGCCATGAGACTCCCGGTGCTCATGATTCTGATCGCGGCGCTGGCCGGGTGCGCCTCCGCCGACCCCTGGAAGGTGACCACGGGGCTGCCCGCCTCGCCCTCCGAACCCTTCGAGGGGGAGGATCTCACCGACGGAGATGGCGATGGGTCTGGCGGCCTCCTGGATCCGGATCTGGGCGCCCGCCCCCTGCATCTGGACGAATGCGTGGCCATCGCCCTCGAACGCAACCCCCGCACGTCGGCCTCGTGGGAGGAGCTGCGGTCGGCGGCGGCACGGCACGGACGGAGCCGGGCGGAGGCCTTGCCCATGATCGGCCTCAGCTCCCGCGCCTCCCGGGGAGAGACCGTTCTTCTCGACCGACCGGAGCAGCCTGGAATCCTGACCCGGTACGAGGGGGTGGCCGGCGTGCGGTGGCTCCTCTTCGACGGGGGCGGTCGCGCGGCCCGGACCGACGCCGCGGCGGCCGAGGTGCTCGCATCCGGATTCCGCCACAACACGGTCCTCCAGGAGGTGGTGCTGGCCACCAAGCAGGCCTACTACAGCCTCCTCGCGGCCCGAAGTTTCGACCGACTGGCGCAAGAGTCGGTGGGACAGCGCGAGGTGCAGCTCCGGGTGGCCGAGGCCCGGCATCGCGCGGGGGCGGCGGCCCGTTCGGACGTGCTGCGGGCACGGACGGAGCTGGCCGATGCCGAACTGGCGGCGGTCCGGGCCCGGAACGCGGTCCGGCGGGCCGAAGGTCGGCTGGCCAGTTCCATGGGGGTTCGGGTCAGCACCCGGCTCCCCATCGTCGAGCCGCCGGCGCCGGACCCGAACCAGGACCTGACCGATGCCGAGGCGCTGCTCGAGGCGGCGGGACGGAACCGGCCGGAACTCCGGACCGCTCTGGCCCGGACCCGGATCCAGGAGGCGGGCGTCCGCCAGGCCCGGGCCCGGGCCTGGCCGGCGGTGTCTCTGGAGGGCAACGCCGGGCGGGTGGACCGCACCTTTCCGCCCGGCCTGACCACCTGGGGGGTCGGCCTGGCGCTCGACCTCCCGCTGTTCACCGGTTTCGACCGTACCTACCACGTCCAGGCCAGTCGGGCCGACCTGGCCCGCGCCGTCGCCGAGGCCCGGGCCTCCTTGCAGGGAATCGAGCTGGAGGTCTGGACGGCCTTTACCCGGGTCGTGGAGGCGGCGGAGTCCATCGAGGCCGCCCGGCGCCTCGTGGCCAGCGCCGAGGAGTCCGTCCGCGTGGCCGAAGGCGAGTACCGGAGCGGGACGGGGACGATCACCGGCCTGATCGACACCCAGACCGCCCGCACCTCCGCCGGCCATCGGCTGATCCAGTCCCGCCTCGACTGGCATTCCGCCATGGCCCAGTTGGAGCGGGCCACGGGCCGA
>PXDE01000247.1 GCA_003566475.1 PVC group bacterium
CCGCCCCCGCTCGGGGTCGGCGGAACGGTATCCCGCGATCTCCCCCCGCAGTCCCCGGAAATGAAGGAGCACCACCTCGACCTCGCGGGCGGGAGACGCCACGGGGCGCAGCATCGCCCCGGCCAGCAGCAGGACGCGCAGAACGCCCGACCCCGCCCCTCGCTTCCGCGCGCGTCCCGCGACCATGAGGGCGGCGAGGGTCAGGCGATGCGCCGGGCCCGGGGCGGCGGGGCCTTCTGCCGCCGCGGCGCCGAGGGACGGGCGGGCAGCGCCGACCGGCTGCCGGTCACCACCGCCCGGGTGATCTGAACGTCCCGGATCTCCGGATTCCGCGGCACCTCGTACATCACCTCCAGCATGAGGTTCTCGAGGATGGTCCGCAGCCCCCGCGCTCCGGTCCCCTTGGCCATCGCGGTGTGGGCCAGGGCCTTGAGCGCCCCCGCCGAGAAGGTGAGGTTCACCCCCTCCATCTCCAGCAGCCGCGAGAACTGCTTCACCATGGCGTTCTTGGGCTCGGTGAGAATATGGATCAGATCCTCCTCGCTCAGCGGCTCCAGCCCGGCCACCACCGGGAGCCGGCCGATGAACTCGGGAATCAGCCCGTAGCGGACCAGATCCTCAGGCTCCGGACGGAGCCGGTCGCCCGCCGGATGCCGCGGGGCCGCCCCGAATCCCAGCCCGCCCTTGCCCGCGCGGCGGCGGATGATGTCCTCGAGCCCCACGAAGGCCCCGCCGCAGATGAACAGGATGTTCTGGGTGTTGATCCGGATGTACTCCTGCTGGGGATGCTTGCGCCCGC
The DNA here is from genome assembly GCA_003566475.1 of PVC group bacterium. Classification (GTDB taxonomy): domain Bacteria; phylum Verrucomicrobiota; class Kiritimatiellia; order SS1-B-03-39; family PXDE01; genus PXDE01. The sequence continues at coordinate 800 of PXDE01000247.1, forward strand.
CCTGCGGGGGGACGTTGGCCACCGTGCCCTCGAGGATCTTGAGCAGCGCCTGCTGCACCCCCTCCCCCGACACGTCGCGGGTGATCGACACGTTCTCGGTCTTGCGGCCGATCTTGTCGATCTCGTCCACATAGATGATCCCCACCTCGGCCCGGGCCACATTGAAGTCGGCCGCCTGAAGCAGGCGCAGGAGAATGTTCTCCACGTCCTCGCCCACGTAGCCGGCCTCGGTGAGGGTGGTCGCGTCGGCGATGCTGAACGGCACGTCGAGGATGCGGGCCAGGGTCTTGGCCAGCAGCGTCTTCCCGCACCCCGTGGGGCCGGTGAGCAGCACGTTGCTCTTCTCGATCTCGACCTCGCGGTCGCCGGCCGCCCCCGCCCGGTCCTGGTTCACCCGCTTGTAGTGGTTGTGCACGGCCACCGACAGCACCTTCTTGGCCGTCGCCTGGCCCACCACGAACTCGTCGAGCCGGGCCTTGATCTCGTGCGGCTTGGGCACCGCCAGACCGGGAAGGCTCTTGCCCTTGCGGCCGCCGGACTCCTTCTCCTGCTGGACCAGCCCGTGGCACAGGGCCACGCACTGGTCGCAGATGTGGGCGTTGGGACCGGCGATGAGCCGGGTCACCTCGCGCTGGGTCTTTCCGCAGAACGAGCAGACCGGAAGTTCGGCGCGCGGAGCCATGGTCAGTCCTGCTTGCGCGAACCGACCACCTCGTCGACCAGCCCGTAGGTCCTGGCCTCCTCGGCGCTCATGAAGAAATCGCGGTCGGTGTCCTTCTCGATGCGCTCGACCGGCTGGCCGGTGTGCTGGGCCAGGATCTCGTTGAGCCGCTCCTTGATCCGCATGATCTCCCGGGTCTGGATGCCGATGTCGGTGGCCTGGCCCTGGGCCCCGCCCAGCGGCTGGTGGATCATGATCCGCGCGTTGGGCAGGGCGAACCGCTTGCCGGTGGTCCCCGCCGCCAGCAGCACCGCCCCCATGCTGGCCGCCTGGCCCACGCAGTAGGTGTGGATCTTGCACTTCACGTACTGCATGGTGTCGTAGATGGCCAGCCCCGCCGTCACCACCCCGCCCGGGGAGTTGATGTAGAGACTGATGTCCTTGTCCGAGTCCTCCCCCTGCAAGTGCAGGAGCTGGGCGATGATCAGGTTGGCCACGTCGTCGTTGACCGGCGTCCCGATGAAGATGATGCGCTCCTTGAGCAGGCGCGAGTAGATGTCGTAGGCTCGTTCGCCCCGTCCGGTCTGTTCCACCACGATGGGAACCAGCACCTGGTTCAACGGATCCATGGGCACTCCAAAGGTTGGGGCCACGCCGGAGGCGCGGCTAGGATTCGGTGAGCTTCGCCGCTTCGGTCAGGAAATCAAGCACCTTCGTCTGGAGAAGGTCCGCCCGCAGCCGCGATTCGTCCACCCGTTTCAGGAAATCGGCCACCGGAACCCGGGACTGGCCGGCCATCCGCTCGGCCAGCGCCCGCACCTCCCGGTCCGCCACCGCGATCCCTTCGGCCTGGGCGATCCGGCCGACCAGGAACTGGAGCCGAAGCCTCTCCCGGGCCTGGCGCTGGGCCATCTCGAACGTCTCGGCCTGACGCTCCGTCACCTGCTCCTCGGTCATGCCCGCCGACCGCTGGCGCCGGACCAGGCTGTAGACCGCCCGCTCCGTCTCCTGCTCGGCCAGCGACTCCGGCACCTCGAAGTCGGCCTGGTTCAGCAGGAACTGCACGATCTCCCCCTGCCGCCGCTCCTTGTCCTCGTTCTCCCGCATCACCCGAAGGTCGTCGCGGATCCGCGCCCGCATCGCCTCCTCGCTCTCGAACCCGGCCTGCTTCACGAACGCCTCGTCGAATGCCGGCAGCGAGCGCTCGCGGAGGCCCTTGAGGGTGAACCCATAGTCCACGGCCTGACCCCGCAGCGCCTCCACCGGGTGGTCGTCGGGGAAGCTCAGGGCGCCCCGGCGCTCCTCGCCGACCGAGGCCCCTTCCAACAGGCTGGCCAGTCCGGGGAGATAGGTCTCGGCCTCCAGGGGCAGCCACTCGTCGGTCCCGCCCGCCAGCCAGGTCCAGGCCGGCGGCAGATCGGCCAGGGGCGCCCCGTCGCGGGTCGCCGAGTAGTCGATCTGCACCAGATCGCCGAGGGCGGCCGGGCGGCCTTCCACATCCTGCCAGGTGCCCGCACGCTCCCGGATGCTGTCGATCACCCGCTGCACATCCTCGTCGGTCACCTCGATAGCGGCCGCCTTCACCTCGATGCCCTTGTAGGTCGGAAGGTCGAACTCCGGGGCCACGTCGCAGGTCACCGCGAACGAGAACGGGGCCCCGGGCTTCAGCTCCTCCTCCTTCACGTCCAGCACCGCGACCGGGGCCAGGTCCTTCTCCTTCAGCGCCGCCTGGTACGACTCCGGCAGCACCCGGTCCCGGACCTGTTCCTGGATGTGCTTCTGGTAGCGCTTCTGGATGAGGTCGTCCGGGGCCTTGCCGGGGCGGAACCCCGGGATCTTGGCCTGACGCCGGACCTCGCCGAGCACCGTCTTCCACACCCGGTCCACCTGTTCGGCCTCCACCTCGACCCCCACCACCCGGCGGCACGGCCCCATGGCTTCGACATTCACCTGCATACGATTCGCCTCGGATCTCGCGATTGGATAAACGGGCGAGGGTACGAAACCCGCCCCCACCGGTCAAGGACATCCCGCCTGACCTACTTCTACGTCGTGCACCCCCGCCCCTCCCGCCCCTAAGCCGGAACCATGCGGTGGAACCGCGAATCACCGCCAAGGCGGGATGAAGACATGGACGCGAATAAGCGCTAATGGGGACAAGGCGGAACCACACCCTGCCCGCAGGCCGAACGCATTCACGGAATGGTGAGTGCCCTGCGGCCTTTCCGCCACCATGGAATTCGAGTCCATTGGCGTTCATTCGCGGTTCAGAACGGACTGGGGGCTGAATCGTTCCGGCTTAGTCCTTCCTCCCTCAGTCCCTACCCCTGCCGCCACCGTGCCGGCCCCCGCCCCGGCACCCCACGCGTGATATAGCCGCCCACGATCGTTGACGGCTAAGACACCCCCCCACCCCCAAGGTTCCGGAATCCGGGGTGAAATAGATGGTGACGATCATCAACAGCTAAGACACCCACCGCCGCCAAACCCTTGGGGCGCAGGGTGAAATAACCTGCTACGATCGTAGGTGGCTAAGACAGCCCCCCCCAGCCCCCCCCACGCCCCGGAGCACTGGCTGAAATAGATGACTACGATCGTAGGCAGCTATGA
>PXDE01000378.1 GCA_003566475.1 PVC group bacterium
CCTGGCCGGGCGGGCGGACTCGGCCGAGGCCGCCCGGGCCGAGTTGCGGGACCACCTCGATTCCGGCCGCGCCTGGGCGCGGTTCCAGGACATGGTGCGGCGGCAGGGCGGCGATCCGGACGCGCTGACCCGGAAGGGCGGCCTCCCCGAGGCGCCGGCGCAGGAACCGCTGCCCGCGCCCCGATCCGGAACCGTGGCCCGAGCCGACGCGCAGGCCATCGGCAAGGCGGTGCTGCTGCTCGGCGCAGGCCGGCGCAAGACCACGGACCGGGTCGACCACGCGGTGGGGATCACGGATCTGGTGAAGATCGGCGAGGCGGTGACCGAAGGCCAGCCGCTGCTCACCGTACACCGCCGAGAGGGCGGCGGATGGGAGGAGGCCCGGGCCCTGCTCGAGGACGCCTTCGAGATCGTGGATGGCCCGGTGACCGCCCCTCCCCTTCTGGCCGACCGCCTGGACGCGGAATCATGAGCGTGCACATGGAGACGCTCGAAGCGGCGGCGGCGGCGGTTCGGGACCGCTGGCCGGACTTCCGTCCGGATGGCGGCATGATCCTGGGCTCGGGCTGGAGTCCGCTGGCCGAGGCGCTGGACATCCAGGACGTCCTCCCCTTCGACACCGTGCCGGGACTGGGCCGGGCGGGCGTCGAAGGCCATGCGGGCCGGATGCTGCGGGCGACCTGGGCCGACCGGTCGCTCCTGGTGTTTCAGGGTCGCCGCCATTGGTACGAGGGCGAGGGCTGGACCCCGGTGGCGGTTCCGCCGTACCTGCTGACCACGCTCGGGGCCAGGGTGGCGCTCATCACCAACGCGGCCGGGGGCATCCGGCCCGGCATGCGGCCGGGCGACCTGATGATCCTGTCCGACCACATCAGCCTGTTCGGCTCCGGGCCGCTGGTCGGGCCCCATCGGGACATCTGGGGGCCGCGGTTTCCCGACATGTCCAATCTTTACGACCGCGACTTGCAGGAGACGCTGATCGAGGCGGGCCGGGGGGCCGGGGTTCCCCTGAGCCGCGGCGTCTATCTGGGCGCTCCCGGTCCCGTGTACGAGACCCCGGCCGAGATCCGGGCCTGGGGCACGCTGGGGGCCGACGCGGTGGGCATGTCGACGGTGCCCGAGGCCACGCTCTGCCATGCCGCCGGGATGCGGGTGGCCGGCCTGTCCTGCATCAGCAACCTCGCGGCCGGGCTGGGGGGCGCGCTGAGCCATCAGGAGGTCACCGAGGTGGCGGTGGCGGCCATGCCCGACCTCACCCGGGTGGTCCTGGGCTTCTGGGAGCGGGTCGCGCCATGACCCCCGACTGGCCCGCCCTGCTCGCGGCCGCCGCCGCCGTCCGGGAGCGGGCCCACGCGCCCTATTCCGGCTACCGGGTGGGCGCGGCGGTGCTGACCGCCGACGGCTCCACCCATGTCGGGACCAATGTCGAGAACGCCTCCTACGGGCTCACGATGTGCGCCGAGCGGACGGCGGCGGGGACGGCGGTCGCGGCGGGGACTCCGGAACTGGTCGCCTGCGCCATCGTGGCCGGGGGCGAGGATCTGCCCATGCCCTGCGGGGCCTGCCGTCAGGTGCTCATGGAGCTGGGGGGTCCCGACCTGCTCTGCGCGGTGGCCCGGGTGGAGGATCTGGAGCATCCGACCCGGTTCCGGCTCGGCGATCTGCTTCCCCACGCCTTCCGACTGAACCCGCCCCCCGCCTGAGGATGCACCGGGCATGAAGGGCCTCGACCCTCTGTTCAAGCGGCCCAGCCAGCTTGCCGTGCTTCGGGTGCTCCACTATGCGCAGGGCCCGCTCACCGGGCGGGACGTCGAACGGCGCGCGGGCCTGGCCAACCGGACGGTGATGGAGGCGCTGACCGCGCTCACCGACCTCAACGCGGTGCGGGTCGAACCCGGCCCTCACAGCTACCAGTTCCGGATCAACCGCAACCACTATTTCGTGGCCCGGGCGGTGAAGGCGGCCTTCGAGGCCGAGGACCTGTTCTGGGACGACCTCCGCAAGACGGTCCGGCGGCTGGTGGTGCCCCGCCCGCTGGCGGCGGTGGCCACCGGCCGCATCGTCCGCGAGGAGCGGCTGACCGGCGGGCCGCTGGAGCTTACCCTGCTCTTCTCCAGCGGCCGCAACCGCATCTCCGCCTACCGGTGCTGGGAGCAGCTCGCCGAGACCGTCCAGGACCGCTACTCCATCCGCCTCGAATCCAACTGGCTCGACGTCAACATCATGGACCACGCCGAGTTCGACACCCTGTGGCGCCGGGTCGAGCGAGAGGGCATGCTGCTCTTCGGGCGGCTGCCCTGAGCCGCGCAATTGGAACACAGAGGTCACGGAGGTTACGGAGGTTCGCGGAGGGGGGAGAGAAGAGGGGGGAACCGCCGCGTGCTGCCGCTTCGCGGAATACGCGGGCCGGGCCGAATGGACCCTACTTCGCGCAGCCGCTTCGTAGGGCAAGCGGCGAATGGACGGGAAAGGGGGCCAGGACAGAGACTGTGGGCAAGAATCGCCAAGGACATTCGGCCGTAGGCGACCCCGGAAGACGCCCAATCGGAATTGGGCGCCACCGTAGCTCCCACTTCCAAGTGGGAGTTTCCGTATGCTCGCGGACCTGTGCCCCTTAGCCCAAGGCATCGCCCAGGGGAAGAGGGCCCACCGATGCGGCCTGAAGGGCCGCGTTGGATCCTCGGAAAGCGCCCTTTCGCGCCAGGGGCCCTGGCCTAACCCGGCCCTACAGGCCGGATGCGCTTCTCGCCATGTGGCCCCAGCCCGTTGGGCTGGGCTAAGGGAACGCGACCCTGCGGGCCGCCGCGGATCCGACCGGCCAAGCGGAATCACCGCAGTCCGCAATGCGGCCACGAAGGTGCCTCCGGATCCAGGTTCAGTAGCCGGATGGCTCGACACCGGCGGCCGGGGCCGCGCATGAACCCCGAAGGTCCACCGGCTGGTGCCGGCGGCTACGAGGGCGGGCGGGCGCGGAGAGACGCGATGATCCCCGCCCCGAGAATCGCCGCCGAAACCAGCAGGCCGCCCCAGACCACCGTTGGCACCGCACGCCAGGTGGTGGCCGCAAGCCTCAGCGCCCCGAAGGCCAGAAAGCCCGCCGCCAGCCCGGCGAAGACACAGGTCAGCAGAAACCCGGTCAGCGCCACCCGGGCAGCCCGTCCCTTGCTCCCCTGCGTCCATCGTTCCGCCATGGTCATCCATCCAACCATCCACCCATCCAACCATTCAACCATCCAGCCATCCACTCATCCAACCATCCACTCATCCAACCATCCCCCCCTCACCACTCCCCTCCGGCGAGGCTTCGATCCGCCCACCGCGCCATCCCCTCATCCCACATCCGCTGCCTCCATCCCCTCTCCTCCCTCCCACCGGGGGAAGCCTCGCCCATCTCAGCCCACCGTCCCTATCCCATCAAGCGTCGGGATGGTACATGAGATCCCGCCGCGGGAGGTCGAGGGATTCGAGCACCTCGGCGGCCGTGGTCTCCACCGTCTTGGCGGTGGTGTCCACGATCGGCAGGCCGAGGGCGCGGCACTCCTTCTCGGCCCAGACCACCTCCTGGATCACCGCCCGCAGGCTGGTGTAGGGAAGTCGGTCGGCCTGCTCTTCGGCGATCCGGCGGTCGAACGCCTCGAACCGCTCCTTCCGGATCTCGTAGAGGTGGCGGGGCCGCATGGTGAGGGCCACCGCGCGCTTCCGCAGCTTCCGGAGTTCGTCGGGAAACCCGGTCTCGGGCGCGATGGCCACGTTGGCCACGTGGTAGCCCATGAAGCCCAGGTAGTAGGAGGTCGGGCTCTTGCTGACGCGGCTCAGGCCGACGATGACGATCTCGGCCTGGTGCAGGGTCTCGACGCGCCGGCCGTCGTCGTGCTGGGCGGTGAACTCCAGCGCCGCGATCCGGCGGAAGTAGGCGGGACTGGCCCGGTGGAGCCGTCGCACCTCATGGACCGGCCGGGCGCCGGTGGCCTCCTGGAGGAACTCCACCAGGCTCACCGTGAGGTCGTGGCAGGGAATGGACCGGCGCTGGCAGAAGGCGCGGACCCTGGCCTTGGCGGCCGGACTCACCAGCGCATGGAGGACGAGCAGCTTTCCCCGGGCGGGCAGCGCGTCCAGGGTGGCCACCACCTCCTCCTCGTGGGCCTGGAACACATGATAGACCAGCTCGGTGTGGAGTCCCGGGAACTGGGTGAGCACCGCGTTGACCAGGTGGTCGGCCAGGCTCCCGGTGCCGTCGGAGATGACGTGGATCTTATACCTGGTTGGGCGGGGGGTCCGGCGGGTCTTGGCATGGACTGGCATGCCCGGATCATAGGCACGTGCGGCCCAGGCGGCGAGCCGGAAACGGCGGGATCCATCGGCGGAACCCGCTCCGGAAGAGGCCGAAGCCGCGTGATCCCGCTTCACGCATTCGCATCTGCCTGACGAAGCACATGCTCATCCTTGAGTCGCCCCTTCAGGGCTCTTGGTTATAGGAGATACCTATCCCCAGGGCTTTCGCCCTGGGCTGGCCTGAGTCGCCCCTTCGGGGCTCTGCTTCGGTCGTCCTGGCGTCTGGATCCCAAGCCCCGGAGGGGCGATTCAGTCCAGCCTGGGCCGCGAGGCCCAGAAACCCGGTCATTCCAACGCTTGGAGCCCTGAAGGGGTTGGGTGCGACATATCCAACGCGTTCGACGGAATGGACGCAACCCCTTTGGGGTTGGTCGATGGGGCGACACGACCCCAGGGTAGCGGCAAGGCCGCAACCCTGGGCTGGCGGACGGTACCCCGTTGGGGTTCGGCCCGTCTTCGTCAGACTACGCCGGGCAGGCCAGTGGCAGGGCGGCATGCGGCGCGCTCGCCGATCCAGCCCCCTCCGGGGGAAGTGAAAGCGGTGTCGTGCAACAGACGGTGCGTTTCGACAGAGGATGCCCATGGTTCCAGGTGCGGCGCGGCTCCGTTGTGAGGCCCGTACCACCGCAGTCCATGGGAACGTGCAGGGACGAACCCGGCCCGGCGGATTCTTCAGCCTAGATCCGACAATTGGCACAGACCAGACCTGCTGCGACCCCTCCGGGGGCGGTCCTGTTCTGGGGCGCAAGATCCGGGGGTGTCGCTCCGCTTACCCCCGGCTAATGGCTTGCACCCCTCCGGGGTGCACCCGACTCATGCGACCCCGGAGGGGTCGTAGCGATTAGCCGGGGGTCGAGCGACGCGACACCCCCGGAACCCGGATCTGTTACACCCGACCCCGGAGGGGTCGCAGCATCTTCGGACGGCATGAACCGTCGGCTCTGGATTCAGTAGCCGGATGGCTCGACACCGGAGGTCGTGGCCGTGCATGAACCCCGAAGATCCACCGGCTGGCGCCGGCAGCTACGAGGATCGGCTGGCACCGGCGGGTTACTGATCTGAGGCCCGCTGGGCGATGGCTTCGAGGATGCGGGGGGCGTCGAGGACGGGGAGGAACGGCTTGAGATCCCGCTCCCCGGCCAGGACGAAGATGGTGAGCTCGTTGCGCACCACCGCCTGAAGGGCCTCCGGGGTCCACGGCTTGGCGATGTAGTGGTCGAGCCCGGCCTCGTTGACCGCCCGGACCGTGTCCTCGAGGCCCGCCTGCCCGGTGACCAGCACCTTGCGGGCCTCGCGCGCGCCCTTGCGGCCGTTCAGATCGACCAGGAAGTCCACCCCGGTAGTTCCGGGGAGCCGGTGATCGCAGAGCACGAGCCCGAGGTCGGCCTTCTCGCCGTCCAGGCTTTCCACGACCTCCCGGGCCTCGTCCGCGTCGACCGCGGCCTCGATCCGGAACACGGCCGAGAAGGGCTGGAGATCCCGAAGCAGGGCCTCCCGCACTTCGGCTTCATCTTCCACGCACAGGATCACCACTTGCCGTTCCATGTTCAGCTCCCTTGAGGGTTCGGGTTCCCATCGGGCCTCCCGCCGGAGGCGTCCGAGGCGGGAAGCCACACCGAGAATACCGTGCAACCGGGCTTCGAGGCCACCTCGATCCGACCCCGGTTGCGGTCGGCGAGGTTCCGGCAGATGGCCAGCCCCAGACCCAGTCCGAAGTCCACCCGGCCCTTCCGGGTGGTGAAGTTCAGCTCGAAGATCCGTTCCAGATGGTCGGGCGGGATGCCCGGGCCCCGGTCCTCGACCCGCACCCGCACCCAGCCGGGTTCCGGCGCGTCCGTCCGGAGGATCAGGGTGCCCTCCCCGCCCATGGCCTCGACGGCGTTGGTGATGAGGTTGGTCCAGATCTGGTTGAGTTCGGCCGGATTGGCGGCCACCCGGGCCACCTCTCCGTAGTCGCGCACGACCTCCACCTTGCGGAGCTGGTGCCCGAACAGGCGCACCGTGTCCTCCAGGCCGTCCAGCACATCGATGCCCGTCTGGATTCCCGGATCGGGCTGGGCGTAGGACCGGAGGCTGTCCACCAGCCCCCGGATGCGCCCGGACGCGGACTGGAGATTGCGGACGGCGCGACCGAGGTTCAGCGCGCGCTCCAGGCGGGCCAGGTGGGCTCGGTCATCCCGGCCCCGAAGCTCGCGGGCCAGGCGCTCGGCGGTGTCCGGATCCCCCACCCCGGCCCGAAGCATGGCCTCGGCCAGGCCGGCGTCCTTCAGACGGCGGGTCAGCGCCGAGCGCAGGGCCCGGTCCTCCCGCGTGGTGCGCGGGGTCTCGGCAAGCCCCCGGGCCACCGCCGCCTGCACGTCGGCCTCGGCCCCGCAGGCCTCGAGCATCCGCTGGACATCCTCCCGGATGAAATCGGCCGCCCGGAGAATCGCCGCCAGCGGGTTGTTGAGCTCATGCGCGACCCCGGCCACGAGCTGGCCCAGCACCGCCATCTTCTCGGACTCCACGAGCAGGGTCTGGGCTGATTTGAGGTTTCGCAGGGCCTCCGCGAGCTGGTTGCGCTCCTCGGCCAGGTCGCGGTTGAGCCGCTTGACGTCGGCCTGCAAGTCCACGGCCCGGCGCGACCGCCGGGCCAGGGAGCGGATGAGCGAGGTCACGAAATGCACGGACAGCATGGGGTTGGTCTGCAGGGCGGCGTCGAGATCCTCGAACCGGACCTTCCAGGCGGTGACGTCGGTGTCGGCCCGGCAGGAGAAGAACATCCGGCGACGGGTGGCCAGAGCGAGCAGACCGATGATCCTCCCGGCGGTGTGGCTGTGAAACACCACCTCCTCGCCATCGAGATCCTGGACCAGCGAGATGCTCCCGTCCAGGATCACCCAGATCCCCTCCACGACATCGCCTTCCCGGAAGACCACCGTGCCCGCCGGAATCCGGGTGGGATGGGGATGACCCAGGGCCTGGCCCAGTTCGGCGATCATGGCCTGGTCGACCTCGTCGTCGGACAGACCGCGGTTCACGAAGAAGCTCCGCTTGAGCAGTTTCAGTTCGCGGGCGCGGACCAGCATCCGGTGGCGGGCGGCGGCGATGGCCTCGAGGAGGGCGGGAAGGTCGCGGGGGACCTCGAGGGTGGGGTCCGGGGTGGGAAGGGCGGCCAGGGCCCATTCCCGGACGGTCCGGAACACCAGGGCCTCCAGTTCGTCGGGGGCCCAGGGCACGGTCAGCCGTCCCTGCAGGGCCCCCGCGTTGAGCGTCTCGTTGAGCGATCCCGGAGGCAGCAGCTCCGCCACCAGTAGCTTCCGGGTGGCCTCGGCGGACGGGTGCCGGTGCAGGGTGAGCAGCAAGGCCCGGCCCGAGCCGGAGGGCAGGTCTTCGTCCACCGCCATCATGGGCACGGGCTGTCCCGCCCGCCATGCCGACTCCAGAGCGTCCAAGGCCGGTGCGGCATCCGTAACCGCCACCACCTCGGCCTCCCCCCGGGTCAGGTCCCGGAGCTGAGAAGCCAGCCGCTCCCGACGGTCGGCATCGCCTGATGCCACCAGGAGCAGAAGGCGGTGGGGGGCGTCGGAGGGAGAGGTGGGGGGGGGCATCAGGGAGCGTGGGTCAGGGGCCAGAGGGGAGATGGCTGGCGGGATGTGAGATATGGGATACGGGATACGCGATACGGGATCCGACTTCGCTCAGAAGCTTCGTCGGACAAGTTGCGGGATGAGGGATTCGGGATGCGTGGAAACCGAAGATTGACCCTACTACGCTCCGCAGCGGAGCTATGTAGGGCAAGCTGACGAGGTACCATTGACGAAGTGACGCCGCCGCGAGGCGGCGCCTCGTGGCCCGGGCTTCTAGCCCGGAGCCGAGCGAGATTCGGTCCCGACCCAGCCATGAGGGGAGATTCCTCCAGCCATGGTCGTTCCGGGAACCGACCTCGCTCGGGCACGGGCTAGAAGCGCCGTGCCACGTCGGGGTCATCCCGTTGGCAAGCAGTGGTTCGTGGGGGACATCGTGCATGGGTGTCCCAGAGCAGTGAGGGCCGCGGAGCCGCCGGGCTGAGCCGGAGCAAAGGGTGAGACCATGGCCAATGTGGGTTGTGGGACGCGGGATGCATGCCCGTACCTCGCTGGTCCCGCAGGGCGGGAACAGCGGACTACGGGGGCGGCGCACGACCCGCCTCATACGGCACCGCAGCATCTCGGGCATCCACCCATCCATTCATCCAACCATCCATTCATCCATCCACCCATCCCCTACCCCGCCGGAGGCGGGGCCACCGGCGTGGGCATCAGGTTGAGCGCATCCCACACCATGGGGGCCACCCAGGTGAAGAGCAGCCATCCGATGGCCCCGATGATCGCCCCGACGAGAATCATGTCCTTGCTCTTTACCACCCCGGTGCTGTAGGCGATGGCGTTGGGCGGGGTGCTGATGGGCAGGGACATGGCCAGGGAGGCCCCCACCGCGATGAACACCGCGCCCTGCACCCGGTTGATCCCCTCGATCTGCATGGTGAGGGTCATCCCGATGGGGACCAGCAGGTTGGCGGTGGCGCTGTTGGAGATCACGGTGCTGAGGCCGAGGGCGACCAGGGCCAGGATGGCCAGGATCCAAGCTCCGCTCAGGGCTTCGAACCGGATGAGGCCGATGATCCAGCTGTCGAACCCGGAGGCGCTGACCGCGCTGCCGAGGGCGATGCCCCCGGCCACCAGCCAGAGCACGTGCCACTGGGTGCTCTGGAGCTCCCTCACCCCGAACACCCCGGTGCCCAGGAGGATCACCACCGGCACGAAGCCGATCACATTGGAGTTCATGCCGTGCAGCGGCTCAGTCAGCCACAGGCCCACGGTGAGGGCGAAGGTGGCGTAGAAGATGATGGCGGGCCGGCTGGTGTCGAAGGAGGCCCGGATGTCGAGGTCGAGTTCCTTCACCGAGCAGGGGTACAGGCGGTCGAGGATCTGCCAGGCCGCCGCCAGCAGGACCAGCATGAAGGGGACGATCATGACCATCCAGAGCAGGAAGCTGATGGGCAGGCCCTGCCGGGCCAGCGCCCCGAGGGCGATGGCGTTGGGCGGGGTACCCACGGGCGTGCCCATGCCTCCGATGTTGGCCGCGAAGGGGATGCAGAGGGCGAGGGCGATCTTGCGCCGGTCGCCGGCGGGCAGGGCCACGATCACCGGCAGCACCACCGCCATCATGGTGGCGGTGGTGGCGGTGTTGCTCATGAACATCGAGAACACCGCGGTGATGAGCATGAGTCCGAGCATGATCAAGCTGGGCCGCCGGCCGAAGGGTCTGAGCATGACCCGGGCCATGCTCTTGTCGAGCTGGAAGCGGGCCGCGCCGTCGGCCAGGAAGAACCCGCCCAGGAACAGCATGAGCACCGGGTTGGCCAGGGCGTGGAAGAAGGTCGCATAGCCGGGGATGGGCCGCCCCTCGTCCAGTGACCCCTCGGCGAAGGGGATCAGCGCCTGGTTGCTGATCAGCAGAATGTTGAGGATGATGATGAGCACGGCGGTGGCGTGCAGGGGGATGGCCTCGGTCACCCAGAGGAGCACGGCCAGCCCGAAGATGGCCAGCACCCGGCGGCCCATGGCGTCGAGCCCGGTCTCCACCACGAACGGCAGGATGAGGCAGGCGGCGGCCAGACCTCCGATGATCAGACCCCGGATGAGGGCCTTACGTGAAGTCGAGCTCATAGCTGATGACGTCCTCCTGGACCTGGGAGCGGAGCTTGCAGTTGCTCTTGTTGAACACGGCCTGCATGGCCCGGTTCTCCCGCAGCACCTCGGCGGTGAAGCCGGCGATGCCGTGGCGGCGGGCGATGCGCATGAGATGCTGGAACAGGAAGGTGCCGATGCCCCGGTTCTGGAACCCGTCGAGCACGGTGAAAGCCACCTCGGCCCGGTTGGTGCGCGGGTTGAGGTAGTAGCGGCCGATGGCGATGATCTTGTCCCCGGAGGCCTCGGGCAGGGTGCCCACGATGGCCACCTCGTCGCGGTGGTCGATGTACACGAACTGCTGGATCTGCCGACGGGGCAGCCGCCGGATGTTGCTCATGAACCGGTAGTACATGGTCTGCTGGGAGAGCGCGTAATACAGCTCGCGCATCCTCGGCTCGTCGGTGGGGTGGATGGGCCGGAAGGAGAGCAGGGTCCCGTCGTCGAGCACCATGGTGGTGCGGAGATCCTTGGGCCCGGTCCCGATGCGCCCCTCCAGTTCGCCCATCTCCGGGGCCAGGTACTTGGCCGCGATGGCCTCTTTGAGCAGCCCGGCCCGGAAATCGGGGTGGGCCACGCTGATCAGGGCCAGCGCCCGCTCCTGGACGCTCTTGCCGTGCAGGTAGGCCACCCCGTACTCGGTCACCACATAGTGCACCGAGGCCCGGGTGGTGACCACCCCCGCCCCGGGGGTGAGGTGGCACACGATGCGCGACACCTCGCCGCCGCGGGCGGTGGAGGGGATGGCGATCACCGCCTTGCCGCCCCGGGAGTGCGACGCCCCCCAGTTGAAGTCCACCTGGCCGCCCACCCCGGAGTAGAACCGCGCCCCCAGGGAGTCCGCGCAGACCTGTCCGGTGATGTCCACCTCCAGCGCCGTGTTCACCGCCACCATCCGGGGATGCTGGGCGATCACCGAGGAGTCGTTGACGTACTCGGTGGGGTGGAAGGAGACCCGGGGATTGTCGTGGATGTACTCGTAGAGCTTCTGGGAGCCCAGGCAGAAGCTGGCCACCACCTTGCCCACGTCCACCGCCTTGCGGGCGCCGGTCACCGCCCCGCTCTCCATCAGCTCCATGAGACCGTCGCTGACCATCTCGGTGTGGATGCCCAGATCCTTCTTGGTGCGGAGGAACCGCATCAGCGCCTGGGGCACCTTCCCGATGCCGAACTCCAGGGTGCTTCCGTCGTCCACCAGCGAGGCCACGTTCTCGGCGATCTGGATGGTCTCGGGGTCCGGCTCGGGCTGGATCACCTCGGGCAGGGGGGCGTCCGAGGGCACCAGGCAGTCGAGGTCGTAGGCGTGGAGGTCGGCGTCGCCCCGGACCCGGGGCATGTTCGGATTGACCTGGGCGATCACCAGCGAGGCGTTCTCGGCCGCGCTCTTCACGATGTCCACCGACACCCCGAGGTTGCAGTTGCCCGCCGCGTCGGGCGGCGCGACCATGATCAGGGCCACATCCAGGGGCATCTGGCCGGTGCGGAACAGCTCGGCGATATCGGAGAGAAGAATGGGGGTGTAGTCGCCCCGGCCGGCCTGGATGGCCTCCCGGACGTTCTCGGCGATGAAGAAGCTGTTGACCCGGAACGACGCGGCCATGGCCTCGGTGACGTAAGGCGCCTCGCCCAGGGTCAGGAGGTGGACGATCTCGGTGTCCGGCAGTTCGGCCGCGCGGTCGACCAGCGCGTGGACAAGATCCCAGGGCTCCCCGGCCCCGGTCGCGATGAACACCCGCTGCCCGGGCCGGATCCGCTTCACCGCCTCTTTCGCCGACATCACCTGGTCGGCGTACGCGGTCTGCCAGTTCGGGTCGTAGCCGCCAAAGCCGGTCATGGTGTGTCTCCTTCCCCGTGCAGCCGGATGGACATGCGGGCGTCGGCCACATAGGCCGGGGAGCCCAGACCGCCCACGATGAACGGGTTGATGTCGAGTTCCTGGATCTCCTTGTAGTCGGTGGCGAGCTGGCTGATCCGCTGCAGGGCCTCGGCCACCGCGTCCAGATCCACCGGGGCCTGGCCCCGCGCCCCCTCCAGCAGGGCGTAGGACCGTGTGCTCTTGAGCATCTGCAGGGCCTCCTGCGAGGTGATGGGCGCGAGGTGGAAGGTCACGTCCTTCATCACCTCCACGAAGATGCCGCCCAGGCCGAACATCAGCATGGGCCCGAACTGGGGATCCCGGGTCATGCCCAGGATCACCTCGCGCCCCCGGGGCCCCATCTGCTCCACGAACGCGCCCCGGATGCGGGCCTCGGGGGCCCGCCGCCGCACCCTCAACATCATCAGGTCGAACGCGTCGCGCACCTGCTCGGGCGTGGACAGGTTCACCCGCACCCCGCCGAAATCGCTCTTGTGGATGATCTCGGGCGAGCTGATCTTGAGCACCACCGGGTAGCCGATACGGGCGGCCGTCTCCACCGCCTGGTCCGCCGTGGTGGCCAGCGAGCCCGGCAGCACCCGGAAGTCGTAGGCCCGCAGGATCTCCTTGGCCTCCACCTCGCCCACCTGGCCGATGCCCATGCGGCGGTGCCAGGTCAGCACCCGCTCCACCCGGCGGCGATTCACGGGGAACCGGGTCACCACGCGCACCGGCCGCTCCCGCCAGGCCGCGTACTCGGCCATGGCCCGGAGGGTCCGCACGGCCCGGGAGGGCGAATCGTAGTTGGGGATGCCGAGGTCGGTCAGGCGGGCGATGGCGTCCTGCATGTCGCGACCGCCCAGAAAGGCGGTCACCAGAGGCTTCTTCCCGTGATGGCGGGCGGCCAGGCCTTCGGCCAGGGCCAGGGGCTGGGTCATGTTCTGGGGCGTGGCCAGGATCATCAGCGCGTCCACCTCGGGATCGTCTTGCAGGATCTCGAAGGCGTGGAAGTAGCGCTCGGGATCGGCGTCGCCGATGACGTCCACCGGATTGCCGGTGGCGGCGGTGGCGGGAAGTCCTTCCGCCAGCTTCGCCCTAGTGGCCTCGCTCAGCGGCGCCATCACCATGTCCATGCTCTCGATGGCGTCGGCGGCCATGATCCCCGGCCCGCCCGCGTTGGTGATCACCGCCACCCGCCGTCCGGTCGGCAGCGGCTGGGTCGCGAAGGCCAGGCTGTAGTCGAACAGCGCCTCGAACCCCTCGGCCCGGATCACGCCCGTGCGCCGGAAGGCCGCCCCGTAGGCCATGTCGGCCCCGGCCAGGCTGCCGGTGTGGGAGGAGGCCGCCTTGGCCCCCGCCTTGGTGGTGCCGACCTTGAGGATCACCACCGGCTTCTTGTCGGCCGCCCGCTCCGCCTCCCGCAGGAAGGCGTCGCCGTCGGTGATGCTCTCCAGGTAGCCGGCGATGACCTTGGTGGCGTCATCGTCAGCCAGCGCCTGCAGGAAGTCCGTCTCGTCGAGATCCGCCTTGTTGCCGAAGCTCACCACCTTGGCGAAGCCGATCCCCCGGGCCGCCGCCCAGTCCAGGATGGCCACACACAGAGCTCCCGACTGGGAGATCACCGAGATCGATCCCGGCCTGGGCAGGGACGACGCGAAGGTCGCGTTCATCCTGTGGTGGGTGTTGATCAGCCCGATGCAGTTGGGGCCCATCAGCCCCACCCCGTACTCCTGGCAGACCTTGAGCACCTCCTGCTCCAGGACCGCCCCCGCCTCGCCGACCTCCTTGAACCCCGCCGTCACCACCACGGCGGCCTTGGCCCCGGCCCGCGCGGCCCCCCGGATGGCGTCGGCCACCCGGGCGGTGGGCACCGCGACCAGGGCCAGGTCCACCTTGATCTTCGCTTTGGCCAGGTCCGCCACACAGGGCAGGCCCAGCACCTCCGTGGCCGAGGGATTCACCGGCACGATCCGGCCCGCGAACCCACCGTTTATCAGATTGGCGACAAGCTCGTGGCCGACCTTGCCGGGCGACCGCGAGGCGCCGATCACCGCAATCGTCTGCGGCTCAAAGAGTTCCTTCAGATTCTGTGGTTCCATGTGTTCCCGGGGGCATTGAAGTCCGGACGACGATAGCGGATGCCCGCCCGTGTGCCCAGCATATTCCGACAAATCCGGGTGGAAAATGGCGGGGCTACTTCAGGAACAGCTCCACCACCGGCACCACCTCGTCGGGTCGGACCTGGGGCAGGGTCAGGGCGAGCGCATTCTCCCCCGCCCCATCGGGGCCGCCGTACCCGGCCTGCCAGGCTTCGATGCCCTTCATGGCCACCTCGCTGGCGTCGTGCAGGAGCTGCGCGTATTCGACCTGGCCGGCCAGGCCGGGCAGGTAGACATGCTTGTAGGGCCAGGCGAACAGGTGCAGGTAGAGGCGCTTCGTCTCCGGATTCCAGGTGTAGCGGCCGTCGGCCGGCGCGGGAAACGGGGCCTGCGTGCACCCGTAGATGCTGCGGCTGTGCCGCCGCATCCAGGCCCCGATGCCCTGCAGGCGGTCCAGCGCCCGGGCGTCGAACTCGCCCCGCCCGGTCGGCCCCACGTTGAGCAGAAGGTTCCCGCCCTTGCTCACGCAGTCGATCAGGGTCTGCACCAGGTTCTCCGTGCTGCGCCAGGTCGCCTCGTCGCGGTGGTAGCCCCAGGAACCCGAGAGGGTCTGGCAGGCCTCCCACACCACCGGCTTGCCATCGATATGCACCCAGCCCCGGGGCTGGAACTGCTCGGGGGTCTTCACGTCCCAGGCGTCGGGGAGGTCCAGGCGGTCGTTGAGGATAATGCCCGGCCGCAGCTCGCGGATCATCTGGATCAGGGCCTCGCTCTTCCATGCCTCCCGGCCCTTGCCCTCCTCGCCGCGCCCGGCGAAGGAGAAATCGAACCACAGCACGTCCGGCTCGTACTGGGTGAGCAGCTCGCGGACCTGACCGTGCAGGTACTCCGCATACGTGGCCTGGTCGCGGGTCTCGTTCATCTTCGCCCGGTCCGGCGACTCGCGGTAGGGGCCGATGAACGGATCGATCCGGTACTGGGGGTGATGCCAGTCGATCAGGCTGTGGTAGAACCCGGTGCGCAGACCCTCCGCGGAAAAGGCGTCCACCATGGGCCGGAGCAGATCCCGTCCGGCCGGGGTGTTGGGGGCCTTGTAGTCGGTGAGGGCGCTGTCCCAGAGGCAGAAACCCTCATGGTGCTTGGTGGTCACCACGAAATACTTCATCCCCGCCCCGGCCGCCGCCTCGGCCCACAGGGTGGGGTCGTAGAGGTCGGGATCGAAGTGGTCGAAGTACGTGCGGCGGTACGCCTCGGAAGGGATGGACTCCCGATGCTGCAGCCATTCGTGACGGGCTCCGAGCGCATAGAGCCCCCAGTGAATGAACAGGCCGAACCGGTCGCGGACGAACCAGGATGTATCTCCGGTGGTGGGGGCGGGGGTCAGCATGGGACGCGTCTCCTTCGTGGGGTGGGGTTCCGGCGATGTGAACCTGGAAGGCGCGACGGATGCAATCGTAAAGGGATGGGTGGGGTTCCGTCCGCCAGCCCAGGGTTGCGGCGTCAGCCGCTACCCTGGGTACCGGCACCCCCCCATGTCCTACCCCAACGGGGTTGCGTCCGGGCGGTCCAACGCGATGGCCTCAATCCCAGACGTATCGTTCGTCCCACTCGATTCCGTGCTTCCGCAAGAACCCCCGGTATTCCTCCTGGAATGTCCGCACCCGATGGTGTTCCTTCTGGTTCTCGAAATACGATCTCACCGCCTCCACGTTGGAGGCGCTCACCGTGAACGCTCCGTATCCGGCCTGCCAGGCGAATGCCACCAGATCACCGCCCCTCGTCTTCGCCCATTGGCTCGACGTCCGTTTCAGCTCCTTCACCCAATCGGCAACCGTAATGGTTCGGGCGAAGCGGCAAAGGAGATGCACATGGTCCTCCGTTCCGCCCACGATCACGGGTGTGCAGTCCAGACGACCGGACACCCCGCCCAGATACGCGTGCATCTCCGTTCGGAACCCCTCCTCGCGGAGGAACGGCTGGCGATCCTTGGTCGACCACACCAGATGGATATGCAGGGAAGACAAGGACTGAGGAATGGGATGGGCCGGACGCAACCCCGTTGGGGTTGGGTGGATGTTGACTGACCGTACCCAGGGTAGCGCCTCCGGCGCAACCCTGGGCTATGGCTACGCAACCCCTTCGGGGTAATCTAGCCCCGCCCCGAACCCCAACGGGCTTCCGTCCGCCACTCCCGTGTCTGCGCGGTGGATTCACCCGATGAACCCCAACGGGGTTCCATCCGCCAGCCCAGGGTTGCGGCGTGAGCCGCTACCCTGGGGGGCGGCGCCCCCACGTCCTACCCCAACGGGGTTGCGTCAAAATCACCCACCGTGCCCGAACCCGCGCCTCGCTAGCAGCCAGACCTTGGACGGTCTCGTCCAGGGGGTGGACGGCCAGGGGACGGCCCTGCGCCACCGCCAGCTTTCGGCGGGGATCCGCCTATGGACGCACCATAACCATGGCCCCACTTCCCATCCTCCCTCATTCGCTCACCGCGGCGGGATGTCCTCCGGCTCGGCCCCGGCCACCAGGGGGATGCGGACCCAGCGGTCGTCGTAGGGCTGCCGTTCGAGATCGCCCACGAAGTGGTGCAGGCCCTGTGCATCGGGCCCTTCGATGAATCCCGGGCTGCCTGTCGCCTGGAGGATCTGAACCGCCACGCCATCCACCAGCTCGAACACTCCGAAGGTGTCGGTGTTCCCCCCCTCGTGACGGACCATGACCAGATTGGGCCGTCCGTTGCCGTTGAGGTCGCCGCCGCCGGAGTGGAACTGCCAGCCATAGAGCCCCATGTCGGCCTCGTGGGGATCGAACCATACCGGCCCGGGGTGGAGGCGGGACTGGACCAGGCCGGAGGACCGGTCCCGCGAGCGGACCAACGTGAAGGGCCCCCGGCGCATCCAACGCACCGGTGGCGGCCCCAGCCATCGGTCCAAAGCCGCCAGGGGCAGGCGACGTTCCC